>CAJZGT010000078.1 GCA_916048145.1 uncultured Streptococcus sp. | reverse complement strand
TCTCTCTTGTCGTCCGAGTTTGAGACTGTGTTTTCTAAGGAAATCAGAGAAAAAATGGTGACCTTCAAATTCATGGAGGATAGAGGTGGTCAGTTGAAGATTCATTCAACTATTTCTAAGAAAGCGCGTGGTACCTTCCTGACAGCCCTGATTGAAAATCAAGTTCAAACAGTGGAGGAAGCTCGTCGCTTAAACTTTGCAGGATTTGCCTACCGAGAAGACCTGTCCCAACCACAGGAATTGATTTTTGTAAAGGAAGTATAAATAAGGATAAAAGAAGAAAACCCAGCATGGAAAGTTGTGCTGAGTTTTTTAGTTTATAAAGTATTGGATATATGAATCTCATTTGATAAACAGTTAAGATGATTAACCAAATCCATGATTGACAGATGATTTCGACAAATAAACTTCTTGGTAATTCCTGGAATATAGAAATTAGACACGATGATATCGTAATCTGTCTGATTTAAAATCTCAGGACTTGTTTTCAATTCATCCCAAGTATCGAAGGTAAAGCGGTTATTACAGTAATAGGAAAGCATATCAACAAAGGTAAGGGATATAGCATGGTCAAAGTTACTGATAAGCAATACCTTGATAGGTGGTCGATTTTCTAACAACTGAGTAGAGAGGTTTTCAGCATGGGTTAAGATGGTATACATCAGGTGTTCCAACTGTTCAGGATGGTCATGCTGTCCAATTGCCTGACGATACTGAGCCAGTTCTTGACGTGCACTTTCCATAAAGTCTGGGAAGTAAACTTCAAATTTTTTAATCGTCAATGCTTTTTGTTCAAATAAGATTGGAGTAGAAAAGATTTCCTGTCTTTCAAAGAAAGCAGTGTTGTGTAAATGCCAAATCAGCTCATCGTGGTTAGTAAAGGTAATCTTATATTGTTTTGATAGGCGTTCTAATATTTGACTAAGTAATTGGTAAGAGTATCTTGCTTCACTATTCTCTTCTAAAGAGTTGAAGAATTCTTGAGGATCTAAGAAAATGTTACTTTGAATAAAGGAAATAAAAATTTGTGCAATAATGTCTGGAGTGAGTTCCAGCCCCAATTTCTCAGAGAAATGGACAAGTATCTCCTCAAAGTTTGGAATACTCTCCAAAATAGGGTAGTATTCATCATAGAAATGATTTGGTAAGTCGATGAAATGACCATTTTTGATGCGGTAAATACTGATAGCTATCATCAGTTTGTACATTCTATAAATTGAAAATCGCATCGGATAATTCGTGATCTTATAGAAGAAGTCAGCAAATTCTGTTAGCTCCTCTTCAGGAAGGTCAGGGAAAGGCCAGTCTAGGAAATAATAGCGCTCAGAGAAGTATTGGGCAAAAAAGTAACGAATATCGATCTCATTTCCACGTATCTCGGATGGAGTAAAAGATAATTCAATTTTAAACTGAGATGAAAGAACCTTTGTAATATTTCTGCCCAATCGATAGAGGTTAGCATTACTAGAGTGAAGATTTTCTATTGTTCGATAAATAGGTAGCCCCTCATTGAAGAACATATACTCTAGTAATTGAAAAGATTGAGAATTAGCAAGAAAATATTGATAAATATCTTCTACACTAGTGTTAACTTCTAAATCTATCATGATTCCGTTAACAGAAGATTGGATATCAATAGTTGGAAAAGCAGCACGTAATTCATTTAAATCACTTTTTAGGATTCGTTCTGTACATCCTAATTGTTCGGCAAGTGTATGTAATCTTAACCAATTACGATTCTGAATTAAGATTTCCATTAAGCGTAATTGTCTTTGATCTTTTGTGGATAAAAGGTTGCGCATATAGGTAATTTCCTCCTTAATTTATTATATCATTTTTTTGTCTAAAAAGTACAAAAAAATTAGAGCAAGAAAATTGTCGCTAGTAATCAGAAAAATTAGAATAATATAAGTGGCCCTTAGGTGCAAAAATAGAATATATTAATTGCTCAGAAAATATTGATTTATATATTAAATAGTTGTAGAGTTAGAATTATAAAATACTATTTAGGAGTTCAAAATGAAACATTCACATAAGAAATCATTTGACTGGTATAGCATGCAACAACGATACTCTATTCGTAAGTATCACTTTGGTGCGGCTAGTGTCTTGCTCGGGACAGCCTTAGTCTTGGGAACTGCTACCAATACGCAATCAGTACAAGCAGAGGAACAACATCCTGAGGCAACTAATAGTGTTTCTGTTGATAAGGTAGAAGAAACTACTAAACCAGCAGAAGTTTCTACAGTTAAGAAAGAAACGACCTACGCAGCTCCAACGGCTGCTAATCCAGTAGAGGTAACTCCAGCTAAATCTGAAGATGCTAAAGCCCCAGCAGAAAAAGTTGAAGAAGCAAAAGTAGAAAAAGAAGCAGTTTCTCATCAAAATGTTGTTGATAAATCAAAATTGTTAACAGCTCTTTCGCGTGCAGAAAAATTGGAGCTTAAGTTATACACTGAAGATACTGTAAAACGTCTTCAAACTAATATCCAATCTGCTAAAGGATTATTAAATAAAGCAGATGTGACAGAGTCAGAATTATCTCAAGCAGAGTCTGATCTTCAAGCTGCAGTTATTGCTTTGGAGTATAGAGGGACAACTACGACTAAAATTGTTGATAAAGCTGAAGTAGTTAGTAAAATTGAATCTACTGAAACGAAAAATGCTGAATCAAAAGTAACTGAACAAAGTTCTAAGGTAGAAAAAGAGTCGGTAGAAGAAGATAAAAACGCCTTAAAACCTGTTAAAGGACTCCGAGTAGAAGATGCTAAGGCCAATAAAGAAGGCGGATGGAATATTCCCTTAGATCAAGAAGCCCGCTTGCAATTAAAGAGTGCTATTGAAGCTCATGCAGCACAATCCCGTTCACGTCGCCGGAAACGTTCTATCGGAGATTTGGATTATACTTTCAAGAAAGTTATGACTCCAGTCAATCCAGGTCATTATGCAGATGCCAAGAGTGTGGATGAGTTAACAGTTAATCCGAATTTTACTCCTGAAACAGAAATCAATGTTTGGTATAAAGACTTAGGTTACATCAATCTAGTCGATAAAAATGGACATTATATCAATGCAAATGGTGAAGTAGTAGAGAATCAAGAAGCTGCTATTCGTCGACAATATAAAAACGATTTTAATGATACAACAAGAGCAGATGTTACTGAAATTCCTAAAGCACCAGTTGGTTGGAAAATTAGTGATAATCAATCTATTCGAGGATATAATGCGGAAACAAAAACCATTGATCCAAACGATGATAATGATTTAGACGCTGTTGGAAAAGATTCTAATGTAGTTATTGAAAAAGAAAATCAAAAGGCTGTCATCCGTTATGTAAGCACCAACGGTAACCATATTCTCAAAACAGATGAAGTAACAGGTAAGTCAGGAGAAGCCATTGCTTACAGCACTACCAATCAAATCACCGAATTCAAGAAACAAGGCTATAAGCTTGTCAGCGATGAATTCACAGCAGGTGGTGCGAAGGTTTATGACTACGATACAGCACGCGACCAAGTCTACACAGTAACCCTTTCAGAACGTGTCGAACCCGTTAATCCAGATAACCCAAGCCCACAACCCAACACGCCAGTTAATCCAGGACAACCAGATAGCCCACGTTGGCCAGGAACCGTTGAAAACTTGGACAACAAGGAAAGTGTTAGCCGTACCATCCATTATGTTTACGAAGATGGAAGTAAGGCTAAGGATGATGTGGTTGAAACATTGAACTTCAAACGTTGGAGTAACGTTAACTTAGTAACAGGTCATATTGACTTCCAAGATTGGACAACTAATGATGATACGTTTGATAAAGTGGTCTCTCCAACTATCGCAGGTTACACAGCGGATAAATCAGAAATCCCAGCCGTAAGTGGTGTGAAGGCTAAAGACCAAGACCGAGTTGAAACAGTCACTTACCGTAAGGATGCTCAAAAAGCTGTCATTCGCTATGTAAGCACTAACGGTAACCGTGTTCTCACAACAGATGAAGTGACAGGTAAGTCAGGCGAAGCCATTGCCTACAGCACTACAAGTCAAATCAATGAATTCAAGAAACAAGGCTACAAGCTTGTCAGTGATGAATTCACAGCAGGTGGTGCGAAGGTTTATGACTACGATACAGCACGCGACCAAGTCTACACAGTAACCCTTTCAGAACGTGTCGAACCCGTTAATCCAGATAACCCAAGCCCACAACCCAACACGCCAGTTAATCCAGGACAACCAGATAGCCCACGTTGGCCAGGAACCGTTGAAAACTTGGATAACAAGGAAAGTGTTAGCCGTACCATCCATTATGTTTACGAAGATGGAAGCAAGGCTAAGGATGATGTGGTTGAAACACTGAACTTCAAACGTTGGAGCAATGTCAACTTGGTAACAGGTCATATTGACTTCCAAGACTGGACAACTAGTGATGATACGTTTGATAAGGTAGTATCCCCAACTATCGCAGGATACACAGCAGACAAATCAGAAATCCCTGCTGTAAGTGGAGTTCAAGCTAAAGACCAAGACCGTGTTGAAACAGTCACTTATCGTAAGGATGCCCAAAAGGCTATTATCCGTTACGTAAGTACCAACGGCAACCGTGTTCTCACCACAGATGAAGTGACAGGTAAGTCAGGTGAAGCCATTGCCTACAGCACTACCAATCAAATCAACGAATTCAAGAAACAAGGCTATAAGCTTGTCAGCGATGAATTCACAGCAGGTGGTGCGAAGCTTTATGACTACGATACAGCACGCGATCAAGTCTACACAGTAACCCTTTCAGAACGTGTCGAACCCGTTAACCCAGATAACCCAAGCCCACAACCCAACTCACCAGTAAATCCAGGACAACCAGATAGCCCACGTTGGCCAGGAACCGTTGAGAACTTGGATAACAAGGAAAGTGTTAGCCGTACCATCCATTATGTTTACGAAGACGGAAACAAGGCTAAGGATGATGTGGTTGAAACACTGAACTTCAAACGTTGGAGCAATGTCAACTTGGTAACAGGTCATATTGATTTCCAAGACTGGACAACCAATGATGATACGTTTGATAAGGTAGTTTCTCCAACTATCGCAGGTTACACAGCGGATAAATCAGAAATTCCAGCTGTAAGTGGAGTTCAAGCGAAAGACCAAGACCGAGTTGAAACAGTCACTTACCGTAAGGATGCTCAAAAAGCTGTCATTCGCTATGTAAGCACTAACGGTAACCGTGTTCTCACAACAGATGAAGTGACAGGTAAGTCAGGCGAAGCCATTGCCTACAGCACTACAAGTCAAATCACAGAATTCAAGAAACAAGGTTACAAGCTTGTCAGCGATGAGTTCACAGCAGGTGGTGCGAAGCTTTATGACTACGATACAGCACGTGATCAAGTCTACACAGTAACCCTTTCAGAACGTGTCGAACCCGTTAACCCAGATAACCCAAGCCCACAACCCAACTCACCAGTAAATCCAGGACAACCAGATAGCCCACGTTGGCCAGGAACCGTTGAGAACTTGGATAACAAGGAAAGTGTTAGCCGTACTATCCATTATATTTATGAAGATGGAAGCAAGGCTAAGGATGATGTGGTTGAAACACTGAACTTTAAACGTTGGAGTAACGTCAACTTGGTAACAGGTCATATTGACTTCCAAGACTGGACAACTAATGATGATACGTTTGATAAAGTGGTTTCTCCAACTATCGCAGGTTACACAGCAGATAAATCAGAAATCCCAGCTGTAAGTGGTGTGAAAGCGAAAGACCAAGACCGAGTTGAAACAGTTACTTATCGTAAGGATGCCCAAAAGGCTATTATCCGTTATGTAAGTACCAACGGCAACCGTGTTCTCACAACAGATGAAGTGACAGGTAAGTCAGGCGAAGCCATTGCCTACAGCACTACAAGTCAAATCACAGAATTCAAGAAACAAGGCTACAAGCTTGTCAGCGATGAATTCACAGCAGGTGGTGCTAAGGTTTATGACTACGATACAGCACGCGACCAAGTCTACACAGTAACCCTTTCAGAACGTGTTGAACCCGTTAACCCAGATAACCCAAGCCCACAACCAAACACGCCAGTCACTCCAGGACAACCAGATAGCCCACGTTGGCCAGGAAGCGTTGAAAACTTGGACAACAAGGAAAGTGTTAGCCGTACCATCCATTACGTTTACGAAGATGGAAGCAAGGCTAAGGATGATGTGGTT
>CAJZGT010000077.1 GCA_916048145.1 uncultured Streptococcus sp. | reverse complement strand
GGTAACCAACCTAAGAAAGATATCCCAGGATACGAGTTTGTTAAGACTACAACTGATAAAGATGGTAATGTAACTCACGTTTACCGTAAAGTAGTTAAGACAACTACATCATTCGTAGACGGAAATGGTAACCCAATTTCACCAAATAAAGAAGGTAACCAACCTAAGAAAGATATCCCAGGATACGAGTTTGTTAAGACTACAACTGATAAAGATGGTAATGTAACTCACGTTTACCGTAAAGTAGTTAAGACAACTACATCATTCGTAGACGGAAATGGTAACCCAATTTCACCAAATAAAGAAGGTAACCAACCTAAGAAAGATATCCCAGGATACGAGTTTGTTAAGACTACAACTGATAAAGATGGTAATGTAAGTCACGTTTACCGTAAAGTTGTTCCTGCTGCTCCAAAACAAGAACAATCTAAACCAGCTCCAGCTAAACCAGCTAAGGAATTGCCAAATACTGGTACAGAAGATCACTCTAGCCTAGCAGCTCTTGGACTTCTTGGAGTATTGAGTGGATTTGGTCTTGTAGCACGCAAGAAAAAAGAAGACTAATGTTTTAATATTTAAAATATTAAACAATTAGAAAGGACGAATTTCGTCCTTTCTTTTTTGATGTTTAGAGCGATAAAACTCCGTTTTTTGAAGTTTTCACAGTTTCGACAACCAAAGACATTTCGTTTGATAAGTTTGATGAGATTATTGGTTGCTTCCAATTTTGCATTGGAATAGGGGAATTGAAGGGCGTTGACGATTTTCTCTTTGTTCTTTAGAAAGGTTTTAAAGACAGTCTGAAAAGAAGATGAATCTGCTTTAGATTGTTCTCAATGAGTCCGAAAAATTTCTCGGGTTCCTTATTCTGAAGGTGAAAAAGCAAGAGTTGAAAGAGATTATAGTGGTGTCTATACTTAACAAAATCTAAAAGTTTTCTTTGCATATTTTATAGGGACAATTGATTTTAATTTCTCTCTAGATAAAGTTTGAATTACTTCCTGTTTCTAAATTTTTACAAGTCACTTTTGAATATGGTTTGATTAAAAGAAAATCAGTAATTTTAAAAAAGAGCAAGTGATTTGTAAAGATGATATTCTTCTTAATTGATTGTAAAAAGCACTAAGATTTATTTTAATATAGTGAATTCAGAATATGATAAAAGTAAGATATTAGAATAATTATTAAAAATTGAGTACTGAAGTGAAAGAAGTCCGAGCAATTATTTTAGGAGTAGTAAAGAAAAAACTATGTTTTTGATCTAAAAGATATATATTTAAAAGTGAATAAATTGAAAATGAAATGAAAAAATTGACGTGTTGAGTAGATTGTTTTATAATTAAATTTAGAGGATTTTGATGGATAAAATTTCTGTTTTCAAAAATAGTATCCTCTGATTTTTAGAAATTGGTTTAATATGAAAGAAAAAATAATGCAATCATCAAATCAGCGACAACTATTCTCTTTTCGTAAGTATAAAGTTGGACTCTGTTCTGTTTTATTAGGTACAGCGTTGGTTTTTGGAGCTTCAGTGTCTAGCCCTGTTAGTGCAGCTGAACTTGAGAAAAAACCTTCTGTTACAGAAGGAACTGATGTTACAGGAAGCAGTACGGTGTCTAGTCCTAATGATGCTTCCAATGGAGTATCTAATCATACAAATAAAGTAGAAGCTGCTCCTATAGTCAATGTAACAGCTAGTGCTGATGAGATGAAAAAAGAAGACGATTACTACGCTCGTGAGATATTCAAGGGTTCAGAAGTGGTATCGGTAGATGACGTACAGACAAATAATAAGGTAGATAAGAGTATTGATCTTAGTTCAGATTTGAAAAAGGTCAAGAATTTAACCAATGCTACAGTTCATGTTGAGTTTAAAGCAACAGAAACGGTACCAAATTTATATAGTGTATTTTCTGCCTCTAGTAATTCAAATCGAAATGAGTATTTCCTTTTAGGAGTAAGTGGAAACAAGCCTGTTGTAGAGGCTAGAACAGGAAAAGAGGGGAACTATCAGTACGATCGTTTTGAAGATGGAAAGGAAAGTATTCGTCCTAATGAGTGGAACTCGTTGACCTTTACTATTTCTCGACCTAATGTTAATGTAGATGCTGGTGAGGCAAAACTTTATGTTAATGGTAGGTTATCCAAAGCTTCTACTAAATCGGGTCTTTTTTTGACAGCTATGCAAAACTTGACCAATATGCAGTTAGGAGCTATGCAACGTGGAAATGGTAAAGTTTGGGGGACTAATCTAGATATTCGTAATCTAACGATTTATGATTATGCCTTCAGTGACACAGAGGTAGGACAACGAAGTGCTGTTTTTCTTCGAGATCCTCAGGGAAACAAGTCTCTTAGTTCAGCTGAATTAACAGATAATAAGGTTGTTTTTCAAGCTGGATTGAATGGTCAGAAAAATAGTGATGGTATTTATTCTTATCGTATACCATCATTGCTGAAAACGGCTGATAGTACGATTATTGCAGGAGCAGATGAACGTCGTTTGCATTATTCTGACTGGGGTGATATCGGAATGGTTGTTCGTCGAAGTGAGGATGGTGGCAAAACTTGGGGTGAACGAATTAATATTTTAAATATTCGTGACAATCCAATAGCTAGAAATGCTAATATTGGTTCTCCTATTTCTATTGATATGGTTCTAGTTCAAGATCCTCAGACAAAGAAAATTTATTCTATTTACGATGTCTTTCCAGAAGGACAAGGGATTTTGGGTATGAGTGTTACTCGTGAAGAGTCTTATACAGTTGTCAATGGTCGAACATACCAGATAGTATATAAGGGAAATGAAAAATATACTATTCGGGAAGATGGTTATATTTATGATAGTAATAATCAAAAGACATCTTATCATGTAATCACTAAATCGACTAAGTCTGATAATAAGTACAGTGATACAGGTGATTTGTATAATGGCAGTAAGTTAGTGGGAAATATATATTTTAACCCAACAACTGACTCTCCTTTTCGTGTAGCCAAGGATAATTTTATTTGGATTTCAGAGAGCAATGATGACGGAAAAACTTGGTCAGCACCAAGGGACATTACACCCCAGATAAAGAAAGATTGGATGAAATTTTTGGGTACGGGTCCAGGTTCAGGTATCGCATTGAAGAATGGTCGATATGCAGGACGTTTAGTAGTACCTATGTATTCAACTAATTATGTATCTCATCTCAATGGTTCTCAGTCTTCTCGTGTAATTTATTCTGATGATCATGGTTTGACTTGGCATATGGGAGCTTCTCCTAATGATGGTCGTATCTTCAGAGGGGAAACTTTGAATTCTAATACTATGAGAAACACAGCAGCAGAATTGACTGAGGCTACTGTTGTCGAGTTAAACGATGGCACACTCAAGATGTTTATGCGTAATCGAAGTGGTCATGTTCAATTTTCTACTAGTAAAGATGGTGGTGCTACTTGGGGTGCTGTTGAAACAATTAGTGATATTCCAGATGTTTATGTACAACTTTCAGCAGTTCACACTGTGCAAAATGGTCGGGAGTACATTGTATTAGTAAATGCTAATGGACGTGGTCGTGAAAATGGTTATGCTCGACTTGCAGAAGTTCAATCAGATGGTAGTTTGAAATGGATTAGACATAATTTGGTCCAAGCTGGTAAGTTTGCTTATAATTCTGTTCAAAATCTAGGTAATGGTGAGTTTGGTCTTCTCTATGAGCATAGTGAAGATGGTGAAAATGACTATACTCTTTCCTTTAGAAAATTTAACTGGGATTTCTTAAATCCAAAGGTTCGGGCAGTTTCTGCTCAAGTGACGACAGATGATAACTTAGTTTCTATACGTTATGATGGTGAGGTACTTGCTCGAAAAGGCCTGGTTTTAACATTATCTAATGGTAGAAAACTGCCTTTTGTTACTCAGTATGATCATCGTACCCTTCTTTTCCAATGGCAACCAGAGGATGAGGGGGCGACTGTAACAGGTATTCAAACAGGGACTTTGGATAGCGTGACAGATATTCCACTGGATACTACTAATGTTCGTCTGCCAATCCGTACTCGCACTGTTGAACCAACGGATCCAAAAGTAGCCAATTCTCTCCTTTATCCTGATATCAACAATGACTTAAGGTGGCCAGCTGGTTTGAGCTACGATGATTTGAATAGAACTGTAACCCGAACTATACATTATGTTGCTGATGACGGAAAAGTTTTCCCAGATACAGTACAGACAGTCGCTTATAGTCGTAATGCTATTGTTGATCTGGTTAAAGGTACGGTTACTTATGGTTCTTGGGTCTTGGCTAAGTCAGAGTTTGACAGTCTTGTTGTTCCTATACAGGCTGGATATTTGGCTGATAGATCTTTGATTACTAACCAAAATATCGAAAAAGATGTTCATACTTTGGTACCAATTTCGGTGACAACTAGTGTCCGTTATAAGAAATTAGGTTCTTGGATTGTTCAAACTCCAAATTCTGAAATGAATAGGATCTCTTATCCCAATAGCTATTTAGATGCGAGTGTTATCGGTAATCATAGTACGGTTACCATTCCTTATGTAGCGGGTTACCGTGCGATTGGGAAAGATGGGAATTATTTGACCTTGAAAAATACGGATCGTCCAGCAGAAGGATATCTAGCACCACGTCCTGATGATGCCACCCAAGATAGCATCATTCGTTATGATAAAGATAATCAAAGTGCTCAGATTCGTTTTGTAAATCAATCTAATAAAGCGGTCTTATCAACTGTTTCTTTAACTGGAAAAACAGGTGAAGTGATTGATAGTAAGTCTGTAGACAGGGAAATTTTATCTTTTTTGAACAAAGGTTATCGGATTGTTACAGATGAATTTCATCAGATACTAACTCCTGTTTATGGTGACAACAGTCGTGTGGTTACTCAGTTTACTATTGTACTTACACCAAGGGTGGAGAAGATTGATGCTAGTCAGTATAAAGAAAAAGATTCATTGGTAGATAGCCAGTTGAAGCTTACTTGGCCAGCTGGTTTGACAGAAAAAGACTTACAGAAGTCGGTTAGTCGTACGACTCGTTTCTTGAATACACAAGGTGAGGAAATTGCGCCTGCTCACGAAGCTGTTCTTAATTATAGAAGAACAGCAACTGTTAATCTTGTAACCAAAGCTGTTCTTTATACAGGTTGGACTGCTGAACAAAATAAATTTCCAGCAGTTTTAGCTCCAGTTGTGGTTGGTTACCTAGCAAATGAATTAGAGAAACCAGAATTATCAAGCACTCCAAATATCCCAGCAAGAGTGGATGCTATTTATTATCGTAAACTTGGACAATGGGTACTAAAATTACCGTCAGAGACAATAAGAATAACTTATCCTAACGACCGTAGTAATGCAGGACGTGTTGGAACAGATCAGTCAACGGCTCCAGTTGTGACAGGTTATCAAGCCAAATATCAAGGTAAAAACCTAGTTTTAGCACAGGATGGAAGAAGTTATATTCTTTCCCTTCCAGAAGATGTTACACGTGATATGATAATTGACTACACTCGTATTCCAGCTGTAGAAGGGAAAGAAGAAGTTCGTGAAACGGTATCAATTCCTTACGAACGCTTGACTGAGGTTAGCTCTGATCTCTATACAGATCAAACTCAGCTGAAACAGTCAGGTCGTGCAGGTTCTAAGACTGTTGTGAAGCTATACCAAACATTAGATGGCGTGAAAACAGACAAGGTTCTCTCTGTCCGTGAGGAAAATGTAGTGGCCTCTCAACCTGAAATTACCCTAGTTGGTACTAAGCCTATTAAGAGTCGAGAAAACGTTGTTAGCACAGAAGAAATCGCACCAGTACTTGTGTACCGAGAAGACCCTTCACTCCTGAAAGGTCAAAGTCAGACTGTTCAAGGTCGTGCAGGTCAGCGTAAGATTATCACTATCTATGAAACAGACCACGGTATACGTACTGGAATTATCCTTTCTCAAACCAGTGAAATTGTGCAAGAAGCAACCCCAACAATCATCTATCAGGGTGTGAAGGTTATCGGTCGTACTATTCCAGAAGATGGTCCTCTATCGCCAATGGTTGAAAAACCAAGTGTGGAAACCCGTATAGAGGAGACTGACTTTACTACTGAATATAGGGATAGTGCTAGCTTACCAAAAGGTCAAACCAAGGTCTTGATTGCAGGAGAGAAAGGTCAGCGTACCATCATTACAGAAATTAGTAGTGACAATGGTGTAGAAACACGTCGTGTGCTATCTAACAATATTACCAAAGAACCGATTAATCAAGTTGTCTTAATAGGGATCAAAGCTGTAGAAGGGAAAGAAGAAGTTCGTGAAACGGTATCAATTCCTTACGAACGC
>CAJZGT010000076.1 GCA_916048145.1 uncultured Streptococcus sp. | reverse complement strand
TTTCGTGATTATAGGTTCCTTCTGCATCGTGGATCATGGTTGCTCCGCGGTGCAACTTTTTATGGATTTTTTCAATTACCTTGTCTGGATGATTGGTCACAATCATGGCCTGCATCCGTTTTTGCTTGGTAAAGACAGCGTCTGTCACACGGCTAGAGACAAAGATGGTAATCATAGAGTAGAGAGCGTATTTCCAACCAAAGGTCAAACCAGCTATCAGCATGATAGTCCCATTTACCAAGAAAGAAATACTACCGACGTTCTTACCCGTTTTCTTGCGAATGGTTAGGCTGACGATATCCGTCCCACCACTGGAGATATTGTTGCGAAGAGCAAAACCAATCCCCAAGCCCATGACAACACCCCCAAAAAGGGCATTGATAATGGGATCCTCCGTCAAGGTCGCCACAGGCACAAACTGGATAAAGAAGGAACTCATGGATACCGTTATAAAGGTAAAGACGGTGAACTTATGGCCAATCTGATACCAAGCCAAGACCATCAAAGGAAAATTAATGGCGTAAAAGGTTAGTGAAATCGGAATATGAAAACCAAACCAGTGATTACTCAAGGCAGAGATAATCTGTGCCAGACCTGTCGCACCACTCGAATACACATGCCCTGGTTGGAAAAAGAAATTGACCGCTACTGCTGATAAAAAACCATAGACCAGAGAAGCCGAAATCTTCTCATCATATTTTTCACGAGAGATGCTTTGTAAGACACGTAAAATTTTTATCTGATGAGCAAAGCGGCGCAGATAATAGCGCCACCGCTTAATTCGTTTTGCTTGTTTCATCTTCTTCTACTTGTAAGCTGAGTTCCTCTAGTTGTTTGAGAGCTACTGTTGAAGGAGCTTGTGTCATTGGGTCACTTGCCTTGTTGTTCTTAGGGAAGGCAATGACTTCACGGATATTTTCTTCTCCAGCAAGCAACATAACAAAACGGTCAAGCCCGATAGCCAAACCACCGTGTGGTGGGAAACCATAGTCCATGGCTTCAAGAAGGAAACCAAACTGGTCATTTGCTTCTTCAGCTGAGAAACCAAGAGCCTTGAACATGCGTTCTTGAAGGTCTTTTTGATTGATACGAAGGCTACCACCACCAAGCTCATAACCGTTCAAGACGATATCGTAAGCAATGGCACGAACCTTCGCCAAATCACCTTCTAATTCGTGAGCAGTCTCTTCCTGTGGTAGAGTGAATGGATGGTGGGCGCTCATGTAACGACCTTCTTCTTCAGACCATTCAAACATTGGCCAGTCAACCACCCAAAGGAAGTTGAATTTATCGTTATCAATCAAGCCAAGCTCTTTGGCGATACGGCCACGAAGGGCACCGAGCGTTGCATTGGCCACTTCAAGCGTATCTGCCACAAAGAGAACCAAGTCCTTATCCTCAAGCGCAAGCGCTGCTGTCAATTCTGCTTGGATGCCAGTCAAGAACTTGGCAACTGGTCCGTTTAATTCTCCATCAACTACCTTGACCCAAGCAAGACCTTTGGCACCGTACTGTTTGGCTACTTCGGTCATCTTGTCGATGTCTTTACGTGAATAGTTGTCCGCAGCGCCTTTGACTACAATTGCTTTTACAGCAGGTGCTTCTGAAAAGACTTTAAAGTCTACACCTTTGACCACTGCTGTCAGGTCCTGAAGCAACATGTCAAAACGGGTATCTGGCTTGTCAGAACCGTAAAAAGCCATAGCATCGTCGTACTTCATACGGGGGAATGGCAGCGTTACTTCGATGCCTTTGGTTTCTTTCATCACGCGCGCAATCAAACCTTCTGTGATATCTTGGATTTCTTGCTCCGTAAGGAAAGACGTTTCCAAGTCAACCTGGGTGAACTCAGGCTGGCGGTCTCCACGCAAGTCCTCATCACGGAAACATTTAACGATTTGGTAGTAACGGTCAAAACCAGCATTCATCAAGAGCTGTTTCGTGATTTGTGGACTTTGAGGAAGCGCGTAAAAATGCCCTTTATTAACACGAGATGGCACCAAATAGTCACGCGCCCCTTCAGGAGTTGACTTAGAAAGGAATGGTGTCTCCACGTCGATAAACTCCAACTCATCCAAGTAGTTGCGGATAGAGTGGGTCACCTTGGCACGAAGTTTAAGATTTTCCAACATTTCTGGACGACGAAGGTCAAGGTAACGGTAACGCAAACGTGTATCGTCATTGGCCTCAATGCCATCCTTAATCTCAAATGGTGTTGTCTTAGCTGTATTCAGCACTGTCAGAGCTGTCACATTCAACTCAACTGCACCAGTTGGCAACTTATCATTGGCTTGCTCACGCGCAGCGACCTGTCCAGTCACCTCGATAACAAATTCGCTACGAAGGCTTTCAGCTGTTGCCATAACCTCTGCAGAGACTTTTTCAGGGTTGATAACCAACTGCATGATTCCTTCACGGTCACGAAGGTCGATAAAGATCAAACCACCAAGGTCACGACGACGGCCAACCCATCCTTTCAAGGTAATTTCTTGTCCGATGTGTTCCTCACGAACACGACCAGCATACATACTACGTTTCATTGTTTCTCTCCTCTTTTATTCTGTTACTATTTTACCATAAAAGCGCAGGCTCTTCATGAAAATCATCAGAAAAGTTTGCCAGTCTTAAAAAATCAAGTGAAGACTCTAAAAATTAACGCCAATACAAAAATCCGATGAAGTTCATCGGACTCTTTTATTTTGAATTTTTGCCTGCTTTACGCTTTTCAGCAATTTCGGCTGCCTTTCGAGGCAAGACAATTTCCGTTGTGTAGGCTGTCCCAAAGCGCCAGACACCTGCAATAGGGGCAAAAACAACTGCTAGATAGTTGTAGAAGAAATCGCCTTTGAAGGCATAAGCTAGCGCTCCAATGATGAAAAATAGAACGACTGCTTGAATCACTGCTAATAAAATTACTCGTTTCATGTGACCTCCTGACTCTATTATAGCATGAGAATCATCAAAAAGCTGACTAAATTATTCAAAGCGTGGAGAGAAATACTGTAGACCAGACCTTTTCTGCTAATGTAAGCCAAGCCTAAGCTAAAACCAAGACTAGTATAAACTAAAAATTGTTGCACATCACCTGGGAAATGAATCAAGGCAAACAGAACACTAGATATCAGAAGAAAAATCAGAATTTGTTTACTATTGTCCTGCTTAGGAAAGAGATAGCGTGCCAACATCCCTCTAAAGATAAGCTCTTCCGTCAAGGGAGCAAAAATAACCACAGCAAAGAATGAGAAAAGTGGTTGAGACAAGGTCAAGTCTGTCGCTATTTGTTGATTTACTGAAGGATCATCTGGCAAGAAAAACTGGACAACTAGAGATAAGAACCAAACCAAGGCAGGAAGCCAAATAAATCGGTTGAAGCCACTCTTCTCAATACGAACAGGACCTTTCTGATACCATTTGTAAATACCGTACACATAAACTCCAGCCAAGGCCACATAGAGCAAGGTCACAGCATAGGGGGAAGCGCCTAAGGCAAGCGAAGAGGTCGCCAGCCCCTGAATGAAGCCATAGATAAAGAAAAAGGATAGAAGGGCTAGAAGAAACCAGCCAAGGTTTTTAAGTAATTTCATAAAGGTCTCCTATCTTGCTTTATAGCTGTTTTTCAATACAAAGAGGTTTGCTATTCCTAATACAAGTACCCAAGCAAGTAACATACCAATATTAGAAAAAGATATTTCCCCACCTTTTTTATTTAAAAGATTTACAATTGGACCAACAAAAGAGTAATCCAACACTTTCTGAACCGTATCATTTTGAAGAGCAATCATAGGTAAAAAAGAGACAATTAACATAGGGAAGATACTATAAACTTGCGCTTTAAATTGAGTATCTGACACCGCACCAATTAGAAGGTTGAGAAAAATAATACTAATAGTTGCTAGGAGCAAATAGATAACGTAGGCAAATAAATAACCAGATACATCTACTCTAAGATAGATGGGAAGTACAATCATAGCAAGTAACATTATCAGAATAGGGAGAACAAGCATACTAAAAGTATATTCTGTTGCTGTCACACCACTTAGAATGAGTGATTTAAGATTTCGTTTTTCCTTATCTTCTGCCATCATAATCGATACCATATAACCACTTCCCATGCTCAAGACCATCGTCAAGCTAGCAGATAGTAAAAATAGGCTCAATTGTCCATTCTTATTTAAAAATTCATTATATAAAACAGCAATACCAAAAGGCATCAATAGACTCGCCAATAAAGTTGAATTGCTGATAAGAACTTGTAATCTTAACCATAGTAGGGCATTTAATTTTCTAAACATCTAACTTTTCTCCTGTCAATCTGATAAAGATTTCTTCTAGTGTCGGCTCACAAGAGTGAACCACCATCAAATCTGTCGTGTCTAAATGTGGCAATTCTTCAAATGGAACTATCTGTTCTCGTCCATCGTTATAAACCACATGTACTTTCTTATCCACATGATACTTCTGGATAATATCTTGTGGACTTCCATACTCTATTAAGTTTCCCTTATTTAAAAGAGATAAGCGATCACAAAGCAGAGTTGCTTCATTCATATCATGCGTGGTCAAAAAGATAGTTGTCCCCGCCTGCTTTAATTCTTGAAGTAGGGTATGAATCTTCTTGGATGTTGTAGGGTCTAAGCCACTGGTTGGCTCATCTAGAAAGAGAATCTTAGGAGCATTCAGAAGGGCACGAGCCAAGAACATTCGTTGTTTCATTCCTGTAGATAGTTTTTCTGCGATAATATCTTTAGCATCTGCCAATCCAACCTGTTGGAGCACCTGATTTACTCTATCTGACTTGAGGCCATATAACTTAGCATAGATGAGAAGATTTTTGTAAAGACTCATCTTTTCATAAAAACCACTACCATCACTAACAATACCAATTTGTTCCAAATCATTTGAGGTTAAATCTTGAGAGTTCTTACCTAACAAAACTGTTTTACCTTGATCTGCAGCCAACTGACCTGTTAAGACATTGATCATGGTTGTTTTACCTGAGCCAGAAGGTCCAAGAAAACCAAAGATTTCACCCTCCTTAATCTCAAAAGAAATCTGGTGAAGAGCTTTTTTGCTCCCAAAACTTTTGCTTACATTTTCAACACGAATCATAGAAACTCCTTTATTTGAAATAACGTTTCACCATAGGTAACTGCATCACATTGATATAAATATGGATAGCTCCGACAAGCAAGAAGGCTAGTAACTGAATCTCTCCTGTCAAGAAAGAAATGATAATAAGAAAAACATATAAGGCTGGTAAGACATATTGGTTTAATTGGAATAAAATTCGAAAACTCTGTTCCAAATTAGCCTGGCGCTCCCCTTCATCATAGGAATTTATATAGTCTAAGACATCCTTTGGTGTAGAGAAAAGAGCCAAATCAAACTGACGCACAATCGCAATTGTTTTAAAAAGAGATTTTTGAGCGATTAAGGATAGCACAAAGACTAAGAAAGAGAGGGAAAATGTTTGGTGGTCTGTATGCAATATAACCACTTCATTTAATGAGAGAAAAATAGACAATGAAATTGCTACGCTTGCAATATTAAAAGCAATGGTTCCAAACTCGAGATTCCGATACATTTGCACATAATAGGTTTCATTCAGATCATCATCCATTTCCTCTTGATACAAGGAATGAAATTTTCTGCTTTTCTTTAGGAAATTGAAAGTCAAAAAAAGAATAATGACGGCTAGTAGTAAGCTGATAGCTGATAGCCATGGTATCAAGGGTTTTACATCTAACATAATTCCGTTGGATTCGGCACCTGCCTTAAACATCCCTACAAACATGCCCAAGAAGCCTCCAAAGACAACAGACATTAAAAATAACAATCCACCTTTCTTATTCTTTTTCATATTCAACCTCTTTCTAAACCAATCCAACTAACCATTGACCAAAGGCTTTACCTGATTCATAAATTGCTGTCAAACCCTCTGTTCCAAGTGATACTAAAATCAAACAAACAGCAAACAAGAGAATAGCTTGGTTTCTTGCTTTTTTCGCCCCTTCTCCTAAAGGATTTCTCCCAAGCCAGCCTGCTAGATAAGCATATAAGATGACTGTTAAAATCCCAAACTCTGTTGACCAAAGAAACAGCAAAATGGCTACTAAACGGATGACGTTAGTCTTGATATTAAAATAATTTCCTAAACCTGCACAGACACCTGCAAATTCTTTGTTCTCAGTATCTACTTGAAAACCTGCTAAAAACTCTTTCATATTCATTCTCCTTTTTCACTTGCTAGATTTTTTGATTTCTTTTCAATCCAGTCAATTACTGGGATGAGTGCAAAGTAGGCCCAAATAAATTGGTCACTCTTATAGTGACTAAACCAACCTAAGTCTATCCCAATAAGTAGACACACGCTGACTAATAGAGCTAGGGCAACTACATAATAGATCACTTTATACTTGTTCATCACTCGTCCTCCTCCAAGCGAAATACCGATTCGAC
>CAJZGT010000075.1 GCA_916048145.1 uncultured Streptococcus sp. | reverse complement strand
TGTCTTTGTAGATGATGTGAAATTGGCTTATTATGATGGTAGTGACCAAGATGCATTAGCTCGTAACTTTGTTGAGGGAGCTTATAGCTATGCTCGTCTTTATCCAAACAGTTCAAGCTTTGAAGGGATTAAAGAAAAGAATAAGGACAATATCATTTATAGTTTACAAGATGCTACTTCTTACTTCTTAAACTTTAACCTAGATAGAAAATCTTATCAATTTACTTCAAAAACAAGTGATGCTGAGAAGAAATCGACTCAAGAAGCGGTTCTTAATAAAAACTTCCGTCAAGCCATCAACTTTGCCTATGACCGTACAGCTTACGGGGCTCAATCTCAGGGAGAAGATGGTGCAACTAAGATTTTGCGAAACCTAGTCGTTCCTCCAACATTTGTAAGTATTAATGGAAAAGACTTTGGTGAAGTAGTAGCCTCTAAGATGGTGAATTATGGTAAGGAGTGGCAAGGAATCAACTTTGCGGATGCCCAAGATCCATACTACAATGCTGAAAAAGCCAAGGCTAAATTTGCAGAGGCTAAGAAAGAACTCCAAGCTAAAGGAGTTCAATTCCCTATCCACTTGGACATGACAGTTGACCAAGCTGCTAAAAAGGGTGTCCAAGAGGCAAATTCTATGAAACAATCTATTGAAGCAGCCTTAGGTGCAGATAATGTTGTAATTGATATTCAACAACTCTCCACTGAAGACTATGATAGTACAAGCTATCTGGCTCAGACTGCTGCTCAGAAAGATTACGATCTATATAACGGTGGTTGGGGATCTGACTATCAAGATCCATCAACTTATCTTGATATTTTCAATGTGAAGAGCGGTGGAGTGTTGCAAAATCTGGGTATAGAGCCTGGTGAGTCTAATGATAAGGCTAAGGCTGTTGGACTGGATATCTACACTCAAATGCTGGAAGAAGCCAATAAGGAGCAAAATCTTGCAAAACGCTATGAAAAGTATGCTGAGATCCAAGCATGGTTGGTAGATAGCGCTTTAGCAATTCCAAATGTTTCTAAGGGTGGAACACCAGTATTGAGAAAAACAGTTCCTTTCTCAGAACCATATTCATTAGCTGGTAATAAAGGTATTGAATCATATAAATACCTCAAAGTACAAGATAAAACAGTCACAAAAGATGAATATGAAAAAGCCAAAGAAAAATGGTTGAAAGAAAAAGAAGAATCCAATAAAAAAGCCCAAGAAGAATTGGCAAAACATGTGAAATAGGGATTTTTCAAGAAAAACGATAGTTTCGAAGGAAACTGTCGTTTTTTATAGAATGATGGCGAATTTGGAAGAAAAGTGTTTACATTTTTTAATTGGTTTATTAAATTTATGTTATAATGAATATAACAAAAACGTGAGAAGCTATTTTTTAAATCCTCTTCCAGTGTTAACTGAAGTATGCACATGCTAGGGTAATGTTATAGGAGGGATGCCATCTGCTGAAAAAGTAAGATAAAATGCAACAAATGATAAGTTCTTCTTTTATGTGAAGAGTTCTTATCTGCCTATTTACTAATCGTTATGGAGGTATCATCATGGGCGCTATTATGGAGTTTGCAACAGAAAAACAGATTGCATCATTTCTTTCAACTTGTCGCATTGAAGGTCAAAAGAATTTTCTGATGGCTTTTAAGAAAAAGACATTGCTGAAATCCTTTATTGATTTCTTCATTGTAGGAGGAGCCTACTATGTTCAGTCGAGTGTGAAGCCTAAGATTCTGGCATTCACACCTAAGGGGATCTACTTGATGGATATCAGTGATGTGACTGAGAATCGTTCTAATCACGTTGTAGAGATGCCTTGGAATCAAGTTCAAGATTTTACTTATAAGACAGTCTTGAATACAGTTAGGTTGAACTGGAACTATCAAAATGAAGACTATATTTTTTCCGTGGATGTCGGTCAGATTAGTCAGCATGTGGGCCAGTATCAATTTAATAAAGAGCATTATGACAATTTAGCCCAACAGGATTTCTTTCGGTTAAAGTAAACCCTAGCAATCATTTTCACAAAAGAATCTGGAAGCTTTTCTGGATTCTTTTTAGCTTTACTCGATAAGTCTATAGTTTGAAACTATAACTAGCTCTTGAAAAGAAGAAAATGAGTTGATGAAAATAAGTGGTACAATAGTTACTATAGATTTGGAGGAATTGTATGAGCAAGGAATTACACATTAACACAATTTTAGCCCAGGCGGGTATTAAGTCAGATGAAGCTACAGGAGCCTTGGTGACACCGCTTCATTTTTCAACGACCTATCAGCATCCAGAGTTTGGTCGATCTACTGGGTTTGACTATACACGCACCAAAAACCCAACTCGCACTAAGGCTGAAGAAGTCTTGGCGGCTATTGAGTCAGCAGACTATGCTCTAGCTACTAGCTCAGGTATGTCAGCTATTGTACTGGCCTTTAGCGTCTTTCCAGTAGGAAGTAAGGTCTTGGCTGTCCGTGACCTTTATGGAGGTTCTTTCCGCTGGTTCAATCAAGTGGAGCAGGAAGGCCGTTTCCATTTTACCTATGCCAACACAGAAGAAGAGTTGATTGCCGAGTTAGAAAAGGATGTGGATGTTCTCTATATCGAAACTCCAACCAATCCCTTGATGTTGGAATTTGACATCGAAAAACTGGCAAAATTGGCTCATGCTAAGGGGGCCAAAGTGGTGGTGGACAATACCTTCTATAGCCCTATCTACCAACGTCCGATTGAAGATGGAGCAGATATCGTTCTCCATTCAGCAACCAAGTATCTAGCAGGGCACAATGATGTCTTGGCTGGAGTGGTTGTGACCAATAGTTTAGAACTATACGAAAAGCTTTTCTACAATCTCAATACGACAGGGGCAGTTTTGTCTCCATTTGACAGTTATCAATTGATTCGTGGTCTCAAGACCTTGTCTCTTCGTATGGAGCGCTCAACAGCTAACGCTCAAGAAGTGGTTGCCTTTTTGAAGGATTCTCCAGCAGTTAAGGAAGTTCTTTACACTGGTCGTGGGGGCATGATTTCCTTTAAAGTAGCCGATGAAACACGCATTCCTCATATTTTGAACAGTCTCAAGGTCTTCTCTTTTGCGGAAAGTTTGGGTGGGGTAGAAAGTCTCATTACTTATCCAACGACGCAAACTCACGCTGATATTCCAGCAGAAGTGCGCCATTCTTATGGTTTGACAGATGACCTCTTGCGCTTGTCAATTGGGATTGAGGATGCTAGAGATTTGATTGCAGATTTGCGTCAAGCCTTAGAAGGATAAGATAAAGATGGGAAAATATGATTTTACAAGCCTGCCCAATCGTTTAGGGCACCATACCTATAAATGGAAAGAAGCAGAAACGGATAGTGAAGTCCTACCAGCTTGGATAGCAGATATGGACTTTGTGGTCTTGCCTGAAATCCGCCAAGCTGTGCAGACTTACGCAGACCAACTGGTCTATGGTTATACCTATGCCAGTGAAGAGTTAATTAAGGAAGTTCAAAAGTGGGAAGCTACACAACATGGTTACCACTTTGATAAAGAAGCCCTTGTCTTCATCGAGGGTGTGGTACCAGCCATCTCAACAGCTATTCAAGCCTTTACAAAAGAAGACGAAGCGGTTCTGATTAACACACCTGTCTATCCACCCTTTGCTCGCAGTGTCAAGTTGAACAACCGTAGATTAATTAGCAATTCTTTGGTTGAAAAGGATGGTCTGTTTGAGATTGATTTTGACCAACTTGAGAAGGATTTGGTGGAAGAGGAGGTCAAACTCTATATTCTTTGCAACCCTCACAATCCTGGTGGACGTGTTTGGGAAAAGGAAGTGTTGGAGAAGATTGGCCAACTCTGTCAAAAACACGGTGTTTTCTTGGTTTCGGATGAGATTCACAAAGATTTGGCCCTCTTTGGTCACAAACACCACTCTTTCAATACCATCAATCCTGCCTTTAAAGAATTCGCTATCGTCTTGAGTAGTGCCACTAAAACATTTAATATTGCTGGAACAAAAAATTCCTATGCAGTCATTGAAAATCCTAAATTGAGACTGGCTTACCAGAAACGCCAGTTGGCCAATAACCAGCATGAAATTTCAGGCTTGGGTTATTTGGCGACAGAAGCTGCTTATCGCTATGGGAAGGATTGGTTAGAGGAACTCAAGCAAGTCTTTGAAGACCATATCAATTATGTGGTAGATTTATTTGGAAAAGAGACTAAAATCAAGGTTATGAAGCCGCAAGGAACCTACTTGATTTGGCTTGATTTTTCAGCCTATGGCTTGACTGATGAAACGTTGCAAGAGCTTTTGAGAAATGAAGCCAAGGTTATCCTCAACCGTGGTTTGGATTTTGGAGAGGAAGGGAGTCTCCATGCCCGTCTCAATGTAGCCATGCCTAAATCCCTGCTTCAAGAGGTTTGTCAGCGGATTGTGACGACTTTTGCCAAACTTTAAAAATCCAGCCTTCTAGGAGAAAAGTATCCTTAGAAGGCTATTTTCATAGGGGAAAATATGGTATAATAAAAAGATAAGGTAAAGGTAAAAATATGGCTAAATTGATTCCGGGGAAAGTCCGTATCGAAGGTGTTGCCCTTTATGAAACTGGTAAGGTTGACATTATCAAGGAAAAGAACAATCGGCTCTACGCTCGCGTTGCAGAAGAAGAACTGCGCTATAGTTTAGAGGATGATTTGGTTTTTTGTGCCTGCGATTTTTTCCCAAAGAGGGGCTATTGTGTGCATTTGGCGGCGTTGGAGCATTTTCTGAAAAATGATGAGCGTGGTCAGGAAATCTTGCAGAGTCTGGAAGAAGGTCATGAGGAAAAAGAGGCCGTTGAAACCAAGGTGACCTTGGGTGGAAAATTTTTGGACCGAATCTTGTCTCCAAAATCAGACCGAGCCTATGAGTTGTCAGCTGTGGGTCAGGTGGAAGCAGGAAGCAATCATATCTTGTGGACTCTGAGAATCGGGCAAATCAATAGCCAAAAATACTACGTTATTCGGGATATTCCGCTCTTTTTAAAAGTCGTCGAGAAGAGAAAACCTTATATGATTGGTAAAACTTATGAGGAGTCTCTATCTTGGGAAGCCTTTAATGAGGAAAGTCAAGAGCTTCTGACTTTCTTGCGGGGACTAATGGAGGAAGGACAGGCTTCAGATCTCTTTTTCCAAAACCAAGGTCGGCACCTCTTTTTTCCTCTGACCTTTTTTGAGCAGGGTGTGAATTTACTGATGTCCTTGCCCCATTTTCAATTTAACCATCAAGTGGATAGCTACCAAATCCTACTTTTTCAGGATTTGCATGCTGATGCCAATCTATTTGCCTTTACAGTAACAGAATACTCGGATTATTTTGAAATGGAAATCAGTGAGAGTCCAAGGGTCAATGTCTTTTATCAGGGAGCTGTGCTTTTCCATAAAGGACAGGTTTATTTTCTAACAGACCAGCAGATGCGTCTTCTCAAGGAAATCAAAGCGTTGTCTTTGGATCAGCATGGAAAGAAATACTTGCAATTTGATAGCAGTGACCGCGATAAGTTGGCTTCCTGTTTAACTCTTTTTAGCCAGATGGGGACCGTTTCAGCTCCAGAACGTCTACATATCAAAACTTTTGAACCCTCTTTTTACTTTGACAGGGAAGAAGACAATCGGATTCGTTTAGAAATTCAGTTTGATTATGGAGACAGGAAGGTATCTAGCCGACAAGAGCTAGAAGAATTACCTTTTTCGAGTGATGCTGACTTAGAAGAAAGAGTTTTCCAAGTCTGTTTGGCAGCTGGATTTGAAGCAGACTTTCAATCTTGGCGTCAGGCCTTAAAAGCAGAGTCTGTCTATCATTTCTTCCATGATATCATTCCAGTCTTTGAAAAACTCGGGCATGTTAACCTATCAGACAAGTTAGAAGAACTATATAGTCTAGCGAGCCCTCAAGTGCAGATTGCTTCCAAGGGAGGTCTCTTGGAAATCCAGTTTGATTTTCAAGATATTGCCCAGGAGGAAATCGACCAAGCCATGCAGGCCTTGGTTGCCAATCAAGATTTTTACATTGATGCGTCTAATCAAGTCTACTTTTTCGATGAAGAAACCAAGAAAATTCGCCAAAATCTACAGGAACTGGGGCAGCTTGAATTAAAAGATGGGGCTTTGCAGGCTCGAAAACCCTTGGCCTACAGTTTAGCTCATCTTTTTGAAGGGCGTGACCGTGTTTCTTTTTCACAAGAATTTCAGAATCTGGCCCACGATTTGACGCATCCAGAGGATTTTCCTCGACAGGCAACTCAGGTTAAGGCTGATTTACGAGATTATCAGGAAAAGGGAATCGGCTGGCTGCAGATGCTCCATCATTATGGTTTTGGTGGGATTTTGGCTGATGATATGGGACTTGGTAAAACCCTGCAGACCATTGCTTTTTTGACCAGTCAAGTGACAAAAGAAAGTCGGGTCTTGATTTTAGCTCCGTCAGGTTTAATCTACAACTGGGCAGATGAAT
>CAJZGT010000074.1 GCA_916048145.1 uncultured Streptococcus sp. | reverse complement strand
ATTTGTTCCAAAACACCATCCGCGAAATCCCAAGCAGAGTTATTGCTATCATCAACAGCCGATTGATTGAACGGCACACGACTCGAAGCTCTCTGGAGGTCAACTCCAGAACTTGATAAACCGCCATGGCTATCATCACGTGCAGAAACTGAATTGTTTGATGAGGCGCTTGAAGATGGACCTGTGTTGCCTGTAGCGCTCTCTGTTGATGAACTTGAACTTTCTTGACTTGAGCTTGAACTTGAAGGAGCTGTTTGTTGACTCTTACCTAGACTAATAGCCTTATCTAGTAATTTATCAAGCTCCGTATTTCCAGTTTTAATATCTGTAAATTTAGCATCCGATTTAGCTTTAGCGTTAGTGTCCAAAACACCATCAACAATAGCTGGCTTCTCAAATTGAGCATTTACATCTTGAATAGCCTTAATTTGCGTTTCAAGGCTGTCATACTTAGATTTTGCAAGCGTATATTCACGACTACCTTCCAACTTATCAAGCAAGGTTTTAAGTTGGCTCAGCTTATCAAACTGACTATTTTTCAAAGCCGTTTTGTTGCTATCTGTATAGAAGGCATCATAAAGAGTATTAAACTCTTGTAATGCTGTTTGCGTAGCTTGGTCGGTTGAAGCTGATTGTGAAGATTGTATCTCTTGGTTTGAGCGTGAGATTTGACGGTAGACAAAATAGCTCCCCAGCAGGATAACAATTACAATCAGTACTGAAGCGATGATCATCACTCGTTTCTTTATAGAATCTGCTTCTGTTTCTGTCTCTATGGCAGTAGCTCTCGACAGTAAAACTGTCTCATCTTCTTGGACCTCGTCATCTTCATCAACACCTTCCTTAGTTACAACTAGAGGTTCTATCTTTTGACTTTTTTCCTCTAGAGGAGGCAAAACAAAGTCTGAACTATTTGTGTCTGTAGCATCTATAGAAGATTCTTCTCCTAACTCCTCATCTGCAGTAGTGTCACTCGTTTCTCGAACTGCTTGAATCAATTCCTCTAAACTTTGAGTGGCTGCTAGCTCTTCTTTTTTGAACTGTCGTGTTTCAAACTTATCTGCTTCAATCTCTTCACGATGTTGCTTTATATATTTGTCTAGAATACTATCTTCTGGAAGCACCCCAGCTTCAACTTCCTCATTCTTACGAATAACTTGACCTACTGTCAAATCTTTAGCGTCATCAAAATCAAATTGTGGCTCTTGATCATGTTTCTCATGCCGATCACGTCTCTTCTGATCCATATCTTATCCTTTCTACTTCACTTCTTGGCGTTTAACACGCTGACCAAAATATTGATACAAATCAACTTTTAAGGTTCCATTGTACAACTTACGCTTCTTATCCGCTTGACTACCATACTTGGTCTCAAAGGCTTCATCGCTAGTTAGGATAAACTTGCTCCACGTTTTCAGTGGTGCAAAGACCTGTCCCATCTCAGCATAAAGCTTGGTAACCCCTGCATCATCTGACAAGCGTTCACCATAAGGCGGGTTAGAGATAATCACTCCATTGATTTTATCGGAACGTAAATCCTGCACGCGCATCTGCTTAAAGGTAATATCTCCTGCAACCCCTGCCGCCTGGGCATTAGCCTTAGCAATTTCCACCATACGTGCATCGATATCACAGCCCATGATGTCCAGTTCCAGTTCACGATCCACTTTTTTAGCCGCCTCTGTACGTACTTCTTGAATTAGTCGATCGCTAATCCAGTTCCATTCCTCAAATGCAAAAGAGCGACGAAGTCCTGGTGCCATCTTTCTAGCAATCATAACTGCCTCGATACAGAAAGTTCCTGAACCACAGGTCGGATCAATCAAAGGCTTATCTGGATACCAGTTAGAAAGTTGTAAAATGGCTGCCGCCATGTTTTCCTTGATAGGAGCGCCACCCTTTTCCGTACGATAACCACGTTTAAAGAGGCTAGTCCCTGTCGTATCAATCATGACAGTTGCTATGTCTTTAAGAATAGAGACCTCAATCTTAAACTCTGGACCATTCTCCATCAGAGGAACACCTTCTGGGCGGGCGTAGTGTTTCTGCAATTTCTTGACAACAGCTTTCTTTGAAATAGCCTGTACACTTGGCTCATTGTGAAGTTTAGATTTAACACATTTGGCTTTTGAAATCGGAAAACGAGCTCCAAGCGGTAAATAATTTTCCCAATCTAAGGCGAAAACTCCTTGAAAGAGCTCCTCAAAAGTCTTAGCTGGGAAAGTTCCTACAATAATCTTAATACGGTCTGCTGCCCGAAGCCAAAGATTGGTTTCAATAATAGCTCTTGCATCTCCTTGGAAACGAACACGACCGTTTTCAACCTGACAATCGTAGCCAAGCTCTCGCACTTCACGTCCCACAACAGCCTCGAGTCCTGCTGCAGCAGTCGCGATTAAATTAAATTCTTTTTTCATTTTACAGTCTTGTAAGACCTTTCTTTTGTTCACTTTAAAAAATGAGGTTGAGAAAATTTTCTCAGCCCCAACCTATATGCAATTTTCTATAAGCCATGTTTTGTTCCAGAAGTGACTAGGACCACTTCCTTCGATAATCATCTGTCTACCACTAACAGCCTACAGCTGATAGCAGTCAGAGTACTACGTTCGTTTCCGTGTACTCCATGCCCCGACCGAAATTTGGGTTGCTAGCTTGAGGGGTTTACCGCGTTCCACTCTCTCTGTTTCCAGAAAGACTCCGTCACTGTGGCACTTTCAAGCCTACTCTGACCTATCCAAGGACTTAGCCATTTCAACTGCCGTAACGATTTCTCGTCCCTAGGCTTATGGTTTCGCCTAGCACAAACACTACAGGCATCACAGCCTGTGCTAGCATGGACTTTCCTCATGAAAAGCAATTCTCCTCACGCGATTATCCAAAAATTGCACTCATCCATAATTCTATTATAAATCTTGATTATCTAAGATTTGTTTACCAAACACTTCTTTTTCAAGTCGATTTAAGCGTTTTAAAATATCAAAATTTGTTACTGAAGTAGAGCTTGTTACCTCAATTGAATCCGGCTGAGGTGTAGTAACCTGCGGTTTACTAGATAATTCACTCTTCAAATCAGCTATCTCCTGACGTAGTGATTTAACCAAAGCTGCATAAGTCTCATAGTCCTTGATGACATCATCCAAAAATTCATCAACTTCAACCTTACTATATCCACGGACCTCACGTCCAAACTCTTGCTCAAAAATATCTTTCGCTGAAAAAATAATACTTGCCATGTCCCTCTCCATTCTCGGTTGCTAGTATTATTATATAAAAAAAGGCAAACAAAAATCAAGGTCAAAGGCTTACTTTTCAGAAAAATTTTCTGCCATTTCATTTAAGGATTCAAAAGTTAACCTTCTTGTAAAATAGTTCTCTTGATTTTTCATCATTTGATAAAAATACCGTAATTTTGTCTCATTTTCTTCATCATAAAATAGATAGGATTCATCCGTGTTTTCTAGTAGAAAATGTTGATAATCTCGTAATTGTCCCTTATGTTCATACTTCGAATAGGCGTATTTTACAAAATCAACTTGTTTGAACTCACTTAATTTTATTTGGTTAGCTTCATTCCAATTACTTCCATGAGTTTCAAAATCAAATATTGTCGCCAGCTGAAAGCCATAATCTTCTTTCATCTCTCGAGCTACTTCTAATACCCAGTATTCGAATCCTAGATTTCCTGTGAATACAAGCCAAGTCACACCTTCTTGAGCCATAGATTCTAAATCTTTTTGAATCGCTTTTTTTATCACTTTCAACCTAGGATCTTTATCATTATAAAGTCCCAGATCAAAAGCTGAATATCCTAAAATTAAAGCTGTAGTCATTTTTAACCCTTTCTTTGTAATTTTATGATATAATAGAGTGATGTTATTGTACCAATAAGGAGAATTATGGTCAACTATCCTCATAAAATTTTATCATCAAAAAGAAACACTCCTCTATCCAAAACTAAAAATTTCGCAAATAGAGGAATGTCCTTTGAAAAGATGATTAATGCCACGAACGACTACTACTTGTCTCATGGGCTGGCTGTTATCCACAAGAAACCCACTCCCATCCAAATCGTTCGTGTCGATTATCCACAACGAAGTCGAGCAAAGATTGTCGAAGCCTACTTTAGACAAGCTTCAACTACTGACTATTCAGGTGTTTATGATGGATACTACATCGACTTTGAAGTTAAGGAAACTAGGCAGAAACATGCGATTCCGATGAAGAATTTTCACCTTCACCAGATTCAACACATGGAACAAGTCCTTGCCCAGCAAGGAATTTGCTTTGTGCTCCTGCACTTTTCTTCTCAGCAAGAAACTTATTTATTGCCGGCTATTGACTTGATTCGTTTCTATCATCAAGATAAGGGACAAAAGTCAATGCCACTTGGATATATTCAAGAATATGGATATTTGATTGAGCAAGGCGCCTTTCCTCAAATTCCCTATCTCGACATTATCAAAGAACATTTACTAGGTGGTAAAACAAGATGAACAAACAAACTATCCTGCGAATAGCTAAGTATATAAGCATCGGCTTCTTAACTGTATTTATCGCAGCTGTTGTCCTAGGCGGAGGGCTTTTTCTCTACTATGTTAGCAAGGCTCCGTCTCTGTCCGAAAGTAAACTAGTCGCGACAACCTCAAGTAAGATATACGATAGCAAAGACGAACTGATTGCCGATCTTGGAGCAGAACGTCGTGTCAATGCGCAATCAAATGAAATTCCAACGGAATTAGTTAATGCTATTACTTCTATTGAGGACCATCGTTTCTTTAATCACCGTGGAGTTGATACTATTCGTATTCTTGGGGCAGCATTGAGAAATCTCCGAGGTGGAGGGGGACTCCAAGGAGCTTCAACCTTGACTCAGCAATTGATTAAGTTGACTTATTTCTCTACTTCAACTGCCGATCAAACCTTATCACGTAAAGCTCAGGAAGCTTGGCTAGCCGTTCAACTAGAGCAAAAAGCTACGAAACAAGAAATCCTAACCTACTACATTAATAAGGTCTACATGTCAAACGGTAACTACGGAATGCAAACTGCTGCACAGAACTACTACGGGAAAGATCTTAAAGATTTGAACTTACCGCAGTTAGCACTCCTCGCAGGAATGCCTCAGGCTCCAAATCAGTATGACCCATACTCTCATCCTGAAGTAGCTCAGGAACGACGTAATCTTGTCCTATCTGAGATGAAGGGTCAAGGATTCATCACAGCAGAGCAATATGAAAAAGCAATCAACACACCAATTACTGAAGGTCTACAAAGCCTAAAATCTGGTAACAGTTATCCTGCTTACATGGACAATTACCTAAAGGAAGTAATTGATCAAGTAGAGCAAGAAACTGGCTACAACCTTCTAACTACTGGTATGGAAGTCTACACCAATGTTGACACCGAAGTTCAACAACATCTCTGGGATATTTACAATACTGATGAATACGTTAATTATCCTGATGATGAACTCCAAGTAGCTTCAACTATCGTAGATGTAACAAATGGTAAAGTCATTGCTCAGTTAGGTGCCCGTCACCAATCAAGTAATGTATCTTTCGGAGTCAACCAAGCCGTTGAAACCAACCGTGACTGGGGTTCTACTATGAAACCTATCACAGACTATGCTCCTGCCTTAGAATACGGTATCTACGATTCAACTGCTTCAACTGTTCACGATGTACCTTATAATTATCCTGGCACAAATACACCTGTTTACAACTGGGATAAAGGTTACTTTGGAAATATTACTATCCAGTATGCTCTTCAACAATCACGTAATGTCACAGCGGTTGAAACTCTTAATAAGGTCGGTTTAGATAAAGCAAAAACCTTCCTAAACGGACTCGGTATTGATTATCCAAGTATACACTATGCGAATGCTATCTCTAGTAATACAACTGAATCCAACAAACAGTACGGAGCAAGTAGTGAGAAAATGGCAGTCGCCTACGCAGCTTTTGCGAATGGTGGTATCTACCATAAACCAATGTACGTTAACAAGATTGTCTTTAGTGACGGCAGCTCAAAAGAATTTTCTGACCCTGGCACTCGGGCTATGAAAGAGACGACTGCCTATATGATGACAGAAATGATGAAAACTGTTTTAGCATACGGAACAGGTCGTGGCGCCTATCTTCCATGGCTACCTCAAGCTGGTAAAACTGGTACATCAAACTATACAGATGAAGAAATTGAGAAATATATCAAAAACTCAGGCTATGTTGCCCCAGATGAAATGTTTGTCGGCTATACTCGTAAATATTCAATGGCTGTATGGACGGGTTACTCAAATCGTCTTACTCCTATTGTTGGTGATGGCTTCTATGTTGCAGCCAAGGTTTACCGCTCAATGATGACTTATCTTTCTGAAGATAATCATCCTGGAGATTGGACTATTCCTGAGGGCTTATATCGAAGTGGAGAATATGTCTTTAAGAACGGAGCTCGTCCTACATGGACTGCTCCTGCTACTCAACAAAGTTCTACACCCGCTC
>CAJZGT010000073.1 GCA_916048145.1 uncultured Streptococcus sp. | reverse complement strand
AAATCGTAGTATTTCTAAAAATCAAGAAAAGAAAGCATAGAGAAAAACAGCTCCGAAGACGGGGCTGTTTTGTTGACTTGTACTCAATGAAAATCAAAGAGCAAACTAGGAAGCTAGCCGTAGGTTGCTCAAAGCACTGCTTTGAGGTTGTAGATAGAACTGACGAAGTCAGTAACATATATACGGCAAGGCGAAGCTGACGTGGTTTGAAGAGATTTTCGAAGAGTATTATTCTTCATCTGGTGTGAGAATCATAGGGATGATAATCGGTTCACGTTCTGTATTTTCATAGAGGAAGGGGCGAATAGCGTTGACAATGGCACCATTGACTGATTGCACGCTAGCATCCTTGTTTTTCAGTGCGATACGAATGGCATTGAAGAGGATGCGCTGGCTTTGGCGAATCAAGTCGCCAGACTCTCTCATGTAGACAAAGCCTCGGCTGAGGATGTCTGGGCCAGACAGAATCATCTGCGATTTGAAGTCAACAGTTGCGACTGCTAGAACGACACCGTCTTCAGATAGATCACGACGATCTTTGAGGACAGCTGCGCCGATTTCACCGATACGATTTCCATCGACATAGATGTCTTGGGCATTGAAATGACCTGCAATACGAGCTGAGTCAGCAGTAAGGGCAAGCACATCACCATTACTCATGATAAAGATATTGTCCTTCTCAACACCAGTATCCACCGCTAGTCCAGCGTGGACTTTTTGCATGCGGTATTCACCGTGGACAGGCATGAAGTATTTTGGCTTAATCAAGCGGAGCATGAGTTTTTGCTCTTGCTGACCACCGTGTCCAGATGTATGGATATTGTTAACCTTACCGTGGATAACTTCGACACCAGCTTCAGAAATGATGTTAATCAGCTTGTTGACGCTAGTAGTGTTTCCAGGGATTGGACTAGAAGAGAAGATAACCGTATCACCTGGTTGGAGTTGTACCTGACGGTGGGTTCCGTTGGCGATACGAGAGAGGGCCGCCATAGGTTCACCCTGACTACCTGTACAGAGGATCAGAACCTCGCCTGCAGGGTAGTCTTTGATTTCATTTGGCTCGATAAAGGTTCCCTTAGGAGCTTTGATGTAGCCAAGCTCGATTCCGTTGACAATGGCCTTTTCCATAGAACGACCAAAGACAGCGATCTTGCGTCCAGTCTTAACAGCAGCTTCTGTTGCTTGCTGGAGACGGAAGATATTTGAGGCAAAGGATGCAAAGATGATACGTCCTTCAATACCTTGGATAATCTTCATGATGGACTGGCCAACGACTTTTTCAGAGTTGGTAAAGGTTGGCACTTCCGCATTTGTTGAGTCAGACAGGAGACAGAGCACGCCTTCTTCGCCAAGGGCAGCCATACGGTGCAAGTCCGCAGGTTCTCCAACTGGAGTAAAGTCAAACTTAAAGTCACCCGTACAGATGATTTTCCCTTGAGGAGTATGAATGACAATCCCCAAAGGCTCTGGAATAGAGTGAGTGGTTCTAAAGAAAGTTGCCTTGAGATTTTTAAAGGTCAACTCAGTATTGTGGTTGATTTCGTAAAGTTTGGCGTTGCGCAAGAGGCCGTGTTCTTCGAGTTTTCCACGGATCAAAGCCAGGGCAAGTGGTCCAGCGTAGATAGGAACATTTGCTTGCTTGAGTAGGAATGGAATCCCACCGATGTGGTCCTCGTGTCCGTGTGTAATCAAAACAGCCTTGACGCGGTCGATATTGTCCACGATGTAAGAGTAGTCAGGGATAACGTAGTCGATACCAAGCAAGTCATCTTCTGGGAATTTAATCCCAGCATCGACGATGATAATCTCATCTTGGTATTCAATCCCGTATGTGTTTTTCCCGATTTCTCCCAGACCACCGATGGCAAAAACGCCGACTTCTTCAGGTTTAAGAGTGTAGGCCATATTAGAACTCCGTAATTTCGAAAGCGCCAGTTTCTTTTTCGTAATCTAGCAATTTGTCAGACAAGAGTTCGATATACTCGATATTGTACTCTGGGCGATTTTCTTCGACAAGTTGGCGAGCAGCGATACGGCCCTCAAGTTCTGAGCTGGCATCGATGTCTAGGTAAAGTGCGCGTGTTGTTTCACGACGTGGGCTACGTTCTTTTGTTTCTTGATAAAAAACTTTGTAAATCATATAGTTCCTTTCTATTTACAGGTCAGCTTATTCCAAACTTTTAGCAGATATTTGCTTGATTTCATTCCATTTTGTGTCTAGATTGACCTTGATTCGTTACAATTATTTCAATTATAACATAAAATGAAAAATTAGTAAAAGACGGAAACGAGAAAGTCATGGGACGATTTATTTAGTAAGCGTTTGCAAAAGTAAAGAAAATGTGTTATATTGATACTGGAAGTGAAATTTATTGCTTGTCATAATTCCATATAGATTTTAAGTCAAGGAGGTTGCCCTATGTATAACTTATTTGCTTTTGCTATCGGAGCTCGCTTGGTAGCTTTTATTGTTTTTGTTGCTTGCGTTTATGTGGGGAATCTTCTATTTGCCAAACTGGAACAACGACAAACCAAGTTCTTGTGGAAAATTACCTTTGTGACTCTCTACTCGATTTTTCTCCTCCTCGTAACCTATGTCGTTTGGTTTGTATTTTACTTTGGATTAAATGCTTAGATGCCCTGCTCATGCTGGGGCTTTTTGTTTGGGGATAAAGAAAATTCCCATGTGCCAGCTTTTGTAGTATAATAGTAAGCAGACAAAAAGATAGGAATGTGTTATGAAAGTATTAGCTTTTGATACGTCCAGCAAGGCTCTTTCTCTCGCTATTTTAGAGGACAAGCAGGTTCTTGCCGAGACGACGATTAATATCAAGAAAAATCACAGTATTACCCTTATGCCTGCCATCGATTTTTTGATGGCAAGTTTGGATTGGACGCCCAAGGATTTGGACCGAATCGTGGTAGCGGAAGGGCCAGGTAGCTACACAGGCTTGCGAATTGCGGTAGCAACTGCCAAGACTTTGGCTCATACCCTGAACATTGAGTTAGTTGGTATGTCTAGCCTCTTGGCTCTGGTGCCCTACCAACAAGAAGGCTTGTTCGTCCCTTTGATGGATGCGCGTCGCAACAATGTTTACGCAGGATTTTATGAAAATGCCAAACCTGTCATGCCAGAAGCGCACCTGCCTTTTGAGCGAGTCATTGAGCTAATCAAGGGTGCTAGCCAGGTAACTTTTGTCGGAGAAGTTGCCCCCTTTGTGGAGCAGATTCAAGAACACTTGCCAAGGACTAATTTCAAAGAAACCTTGCCAAATGCAGCTAATCTAGCTCTCTGGGCCTGGGACAAGGAAGCAGACTCCTTGCATGATTTTGTGCCGAACTACCTCAAGCGTGTCGAGGCTGAGGAAAACTGGCTCAAGAACCACACCGAGTCTGGAGAGTCTTACATTAAACGCCTATGATAGAAATTAAACGAATCCAACAGCAACCTGACTTGGCTCAAGGCATCTACGCTGTCATGGCAGCTGTTTACCCAGTCAGCCCTTGGACGCTGGAGCAAATCCAAGCAGACCTGTCTCAAGATCAGACTTGGTATGCTCTAGCTTATGATGGGGCAGAAGTGATTGGATTTCTAGCTGTGCAGGAGAATCTTTTTGAGGCAGAAGTCCTGCAAATCGCTGTTAAAGGAGCCTATCAGGGTAAGGGAATTGCGTCAGACTTGTTTGCTCAATTGCCGACAGACAAGGAGATTTTCCTCGAAGTCAGAAAGTCAAATCAACGAGCGCAAGCATTTTACAAGAAAGAAAAGATGGCAGTCATCGCTGAGCGAAAGGCCTACTACCATGACCCAGTCGAGGACGCCATTATCATGAAGAGAGAAATAGATGAAGGATAGATATATTTTAGCATTTGAGACATCCTGTGATGAGACCAGTGTCGCCGTCTTGAAAAACGACGATGAGCTCTTGTCCAATGTAATTGCTAGTCAAATTGAGAGTCACAAACGTTTTGGGGGCGTAGTGCCAGAAGTAGCTAGTCGTCACCATGTCGAGGTCATTACAGCCTGTATCGAGGAGGCTCTAGCAGAAGCAGGGATTACGGAAGAGGACGTGACAGCTGTGGCTATTACCTATGGACCAGGCTTGGTCGGAGCCTTGCTAGTTGGTTTGTCAGCTGCCAAGGCCTTTGCTTGGGCGCATGGGCTTCCGCTGATTCCCGTTAACCACATGGCTGGCCACCTCATGGCCGCTCAGAGTGTGGAGCCTTTGGAGTTTCCCTTGCTAGCCCTCTTGGTTAGCGGTGGGCACACAGAGTTGGTTTATGTTTCGGAGGCTGGTGACTACAAGATTGTTGGGGAAACGCGAGATGACGCGGTTGGTGAGGCCTATGATAAGGTCGGCCGTGTCATGGGCTTGACCTATCCTGCAGGTCGTGAGATTGACGAGTTAGCTCATCAGGGGCAGGATATTTATGATTTTCCTCGTGCCATGATTAAGGAAGATAATCTGGAGTTTTCATTCTCAGGTTTGAAATCGGCCTTTATCAATCTTCACCACAATGCCGAGCAAAAGGGAGAAAGCTTGTCCACAGAGGATTTGTGTGCTTCCTTTCAAGCAGCTGTCTTGGATATTCTTATGGCAAAAACCAAGAAGGCCTTGGGAAAATACCCTGTTAAAACCCTGGTTGTGGCAGGTGGCGTGGCAGCCAATAAAGGTCTCAGAGAACGCCTAGCGGCCGAAATCACAGATGTCAAGGTCATCATCCCACCACTGCGTCTTTGTGGAGACAATGCAGGAATGATTGCCTATGCCAGCGTCAGCGAGTGGAACAAAGAAAATTTTGCAAACTTGGACCTCAATGCCAAACCAAGTCTCGCTTTTGATACTATGGAATAAAGAGTCAGCTTAAGGCTGACTTTTTTACTTGCCGAAATGTCAGAATATTTTGACAAATAAATGTAAATAATGATATAATATATAAAGAATAGGAGGTGGTCAGATGATTGGGAGAATGGAATTGGGGGAATTTTACAAGGAATTACGTTTGGCTAGAAAGCTCAAGCAGTCAGATGTGGCTTGTGCTGGACTAACAGCTTCTCAGCTATCCAAGTTCGAACTAGGGCAGTCTATGCTGTCTGCAGATAAGTTGATTCTAGCTATCCAAGGTATAAATGTGACCTTTGATGAGTTTGGGCACAAGCTCAACAACTATCAAGAATCTCCACATATGCGAATTGGTAGAAAGGTTGTGGATCGCTTTGCCCACCAAGATATAGCTGGTTTAGAGCAACTGTTGGAGGAAGTCGAGCAAGAACAGATGGCAGAGACCTATCGTCGTTTGAATGCCATTGTAATTAAAAACGCACTCCATTCCTTAAATAAGAACTATCCATTAGTAAAAGAAGATAGCGAGTTTTTGACTATCTATCTCTATGCTATTGAGTCTTGGACCTGGTTTGAACTCTATCTCTTTTGCAATACCATGCCCTTCTTGAGCAATCAAGATTTGATATTTTTATCGACCGCTTTAATTGAGAAATCTAGGGAATTTAAAGAGTTGGTACATAATCGATTGTATATGAAAAGTGGATTTCTGAATATTATATCAGAACTCATGGAGCGTAAACTTTTCTCTTATATCCCAATTTTTGAAGCTGAGCTAGAGAGCATGCTTCGTCCATACGATGTTTTTGAAAAAGTATTGTGGCAGTTTTTAAAGAAAATGAAGATTTTCCTTCAAACCAAAGGAAGCAATCAAAAAGAGATTGAAAGATTTATCCAATCTCTGCAAGTATTAGAAAATCCACAATTGCTAGCCCTCTTCGAATTGCGTTTGAAGCAATACAAAGAACTTATTGAGTAGTCAACAATTGCAAATCTGAAATTTCTATAAGAAAAAATATCAAATATGCGATTTTCTAAAATAAGCTAATTTTCGTGTTATACTATCCTTGTAAAGCACTTCAAGCAGATCCTAAGTCGCAGAAGTGGTTTATAGATGGGAATTCGTACAGTATATGTTTAATTATGAGCATACTGTAAATGGCTGGACTAAAAGTGAAACTTGGCGTCCTAGATAAAATGAGGTAAACGATGGAAAAACAAAGTCAGTTACAAATGTTAATTCATTCCCTATACAATAATAAAGAAATTAGCTTGACGGAAGAATTTAGGAAGCAATTGCTGGAAACAGCAAAACAGTTCTCTAGTACTAATGAAGATTTGTTAGCTGTACGTCTTTCTTTTGCCGTCTCTAAAGAATTGTTGAGCTTTAAAGGTGAACCACCGACAGAGTTATTGGATTTAGCAAAATTTGTCCAAAAGAAAGAAGCTAAATATAAGCAGGGAATAGTGTGGTCTGGCATTTTTAAGATATGATTTATTATAAAATAAGGCATTAACATCGCATAATGGATGAATCTGAATATGAGCAAGGCTTGGAGTTCAATATTAAACCAAGTCTTGTTTTCTATACACTGGAACTTTAAAAGGAGTTGTGATGAAAGTATTTCTTCAAAATAGAAATTTTAGGCA
>CAJZGT010000072.1 GCA_916048145.1 uncultured Streptococcus sp. | reverse complement strand
TCAACGACCGTAAGGAAGCTGTTTTAGCTAAGATTCAAGAACAAGGCAAGTTGACAAAGGAGTTGGAAGAAGCAATCTTAGCAGCCGAAAAACTAGCAGATGTTGAAGAGCTCTATCTTCCATACAAGGAAAAGCGTCGGACCAAGGCAACCATTGCCCGTGAAGCCGGACTCTTTCCTCTTGCTCGCTTGATTTTGCAGAATGTAGCGGACTTAGAGAAAGAGGCTGAAAAGTGTGTCTGTGAAGGATTTGCGACTGGTAAGGAGGCCTTGGCTGGTGCAGTTGATATCTTGGTCGAAGCCTTATCGGAGGATGTCAATTTACGCGCTCTAACTTATCAGGAGGTGTTGAGACACTCTAAACTCACTTCTCAAGTCAAGGATGAAAGTCTTGATGAAAAGCAGGTTTTTCAGATTTATTATGATTTTTCAGAGACGGTTGGAAATATGCAGGGTTATCGTACCTTAGCCCTCAATCGTGGGGAGAAGCTAGGTGTCTTGAAGGTCGGTTTTGAACATGCAACGGACCGTATCCTTGCCTTCTTTGTTGCTCGTTTTAAGGTAAAAAATGCCTACATAGATGAGGTAGTTCAGCAATCTGTTAAGAAAAAAGTCTTGCCTGCTATCGAGCGCCGTATTCGGACAGAATTAACTGAGAAGGCAGAAGAAGGTGCTATTCAACTCTTTTCTGACAACCTGCGCAATCTGCTCTTGGTTGCTCCGCTGAAAGGGCGCGTGGTTCTTGGATTTGACCCTGCCTTTCGTACAGGTGCCAAGCTAGCTGTCGTGGATGCAACAGGAAAAATGCTGACGACCCAAGTCATCTATCCTGTCAAACCAGCATCAGCACGTCAAATCGAAGAAGCAAAGAAAGATTTGGCGGACTTGATTGGTCAATATGGTGTAGAGATCATTGCTATCGGAAATGGAACGGCCAGTCGTGAAAGTGAAGCCTTTGTGGCGGAAGTTCTGAAAGATTTCCCTGAAGTCAGCTATGTTATCGTCAATGAAAGTGGTGCTTCGGTCTATTCTGCCAGCGAACTTGCTCGTCAGGAATTTCCAGACCTAACCGTTGAAAAACGCTCTGCTATTTCTATCGCACGTCGTTTGCAAGATCCTCTTGCAGAGTTGGTTAAAATCGATCCTAAGTCAATCGGTGTCGGTCAATACCAACACGATGTCAGTCAGAAGAAACTATCTGAGAGTCTGGACTTTGTCGTGGATACGGTGGTTAACCAAGTCGGTGTCAATGTCAATACAGCCAGTCCTGCTCTTCTTTCACACGTAGCTGGACTCAATAAAACCATTTCTGAAAATATTGTCAAATACCGTGAGGAGGAAGGAAAAATCACTTCACGAGCTCAAATTAAGAAGGTTCCGCGTCTGGGGGCCAAGGCCTTTGAGCAGGCAGCTGGTTTCCTTCGTATCCCTGAAAGTAGCAATATCCTTGATAATACAGGAGTTCACCCAGAAAATTACACTGCTGTTAAGGAGCTCTTCAAACGTCTTGATATCAAGGACCTAAATGAAGAGGCCCAAAGCAAACTCAAGTCGCTTTCAGTCAAAGATATGGCGCAAGAACTAGACCTTGGCCCAGAAACTCTTAAAGATATCATTGCAGACCTTCTCAAACCAGGTCGAGATTTCCGTGACTCTTTTGATGCTCCAGTTCTCCGTCAAGATGTCCTAGATATCAAAGACCTAGTGGTAGGTCAGAAGCTAGAAGGTGTTGTGCGTAACGTTGTTGACTTTGGTGCCTTCGTTGATATCGGGATTCACGAAGACGGCTTGATTCACATTTCGCATATGAGTCGCAAGTTTATCAAACACCCTAGTCAAGTTGTGTCAGTCGGAGATTTGGTGACCGTTTGGGTCAAGAAAATTGATACTGAACGTGAAAAAGTCAATCTGTCGCTCCTCGCTCCAAATGAAACTGACTGATTACGTTAAGCAGGTTTCACTAAAAGACTTCGGCAGACCTTTTATCCATCAAGCTCAGTGGAATTCTCGTCTACGTTCGACAGGTGGGCGATTTTTCCCCAAAGATGGGCATTTGGATTTTAATCCCAAGGTTTATCAGGAACTGGGTCTGGATGTTTTTAGGAAAATTGTCCGACATGAACTCTGTCATTATCACCTATATTTTCAAGGGAAGGGCTATCAACACAAGGATCGGGATTTTAAGGAATTGTTGAAAGCAGTGGATGGATTACGCTTTGTACCAACCTTGCCAAATAGCAAGTCCAAACCACTCAAGTTCTATAGTTGTCAATCCTGCCAGCAAAGGTATCAGCGCAAGCGAAGGATTGATACCAAACGCTATCGCTGTGGACTTTGTAGAGGTAAATTGCTATTAATAAATCAGCCTGAGGACTGATGAAAGCCGAGCCTACCCGTGATATACTATGTCTAACCTAGCAGAAAGAGGAAATATCATGAACAGTAAATTTTATAAAATGAGACGAAATCGCATGATTTCAGGAGTTCTGGCAGGTCTGTCAGACAAGTGGAATTTTGATGTTACCCTTGTTCGTTTTCTATTTGCTATTTTTACAGTCGCAAACTTTGGACTTGGGGTAATTATCTATATCATCCTAGCTTCTATCATGCCAACCAAGGAAGAAATCGAAGCAGAAATGTACGGAACAGGCCCACGCAAACGCAAAGAAGCCCAAGCTATTGAAGAAAATGATGGATGGTTTTGGTGATGTAGAAACAGTTATTTTACTGTTAGTATATGAATTCGACTAATCTATTTTAAAATTTTTGAACCCTTGTATCTGCAAGGGTTTTCTTCTTGCTTTCTTTTTATGGTAAAATATTTTTAATGAACTGGGTACATTTCCCCCAATCTTACAAAAATGTAAGATTAAAGTCTCTTTTGTAAGGTTAGGTTATGGCAAGCGGTCTTTTTTTGATGTAAACTAGACTCATAAAGAACAAAGGAGTAACATCATGAAACAAACCTTACATAAGAAAACAAGAAAACCAAGTCACAAAGATATCGAGCGTGTTCAGCTGGGATGCGCTATGATGCAAGCGACATTTCATTTGATGGGATATTAAGAAAGGAGATTCTCATGACACTTTTAAATGTAAAACACGTTCAAAAAATTTATAAAACTCGTTTTCAGGGCAACCAAGTAGAGGCCCTCAAGGATATTCACTTTACCGTGGAAAAAGGTGACTACGTTGCTATCATGGGTGAGTCTGGTTCTGGTAAATCCACTCTTCTCAATATCCTAGCTATGCTGGATAAACCAAGTCGTGGGCAGGTTTACTTGAATGGAACTGACACCGCAACCATTAAAAATTCACAAGCTTCTAGTTTCCGTCGTGAAAAGTTGGGCTTTGTCTTCCAAGACTTTAACTTGCTAGATACTCTGTCTGTTAAGGACAATATCTTGCTTCCGCTTGTCTTGTCAAGAAGACCTATTACGGAGATGATGAAGAAATTGGTGGTGACAGCTGAGAATCTAGGCATCAACCAATTGCAAGAGAAGTACCCTTACGAGATTTCTGGTGGTCAGAAACAGCGTGTAGCAGTAGCCCGCGCCATCATCACAGAACCTGAAATTCTCCTTGCGGACGAGCCAACAGGAGCTCTTGACTCCAAATCATCTGCAGCTTTACTTGATGTTTTTGATGAAATCAATGAGCGCGGCCAAACCATTCTCATGGTAACCCACTCAACAGCAGCAGCTAGCAGAGCTAAGCGCGTGCTCTTTATCAAAGACGGCATTCTTTACAATCAAATCTACCGTGGAGAGAAGACAGAGCGTCAGATGTTCCAAGAAATCTCTGATACCTTGACTGTCATGGCAAGCGAGGTGAATTAGTATGTTTCGATTAACCAATAAGTTAGCGGTATCGAACTTGATTAAAAACCGCAAACTCTACTATCCCTTTGCACTGGCTGTTCTCTTGGCAGTAACCGTAACCTATCTCTTTTATTCCCTAACCTTTAATCCCAAGATTGCAGAAATTCGTGGAGGGGAAACCATCCAAGCTACTCTAGGATTTGGTATGGTGATTGTTACACTTGCGTCAGCCATTATTGTCCTTTATGCCAATAGTTTTGTTATGAAAAACCGTTCCAAGGAACTAGGGATTTATGGCATGCTGGGTTTGGAGAAACGCCATCTTATCAGTATGACCTTTAAGGAGTTAGTGCTATTTGGGATTCTAACTGTTGGAGCAGGAATCGGTATTGGAGCCTTATTTGACAAGTTGATTTTCGCTTTCTTGCTCAAACTGATGAAATTGAAGGTTGAACTGGTCGCTACCTTCCAGATGAAAGTTGTCATTACAGTACTTGTTGTCTTCGGTTTGATTTTCCTAGGTCTCATGTTCCTGAATGCCCTTCGAATCGCCCGTATGAATGCTCTCCAGCTTTCTCGTGAAAAAGCTAGTGGTGAGAAAAAAGGTCGCTTCCTTCCTCTTCAAACTATTCTTGGTTCTATTAGCTTAGGAATTGGATATTATCTTTCCCTTACCGTAAAAGATCCCCTTACAGCCCTAACAACCTTCTTCTTAGCTGTTTTGCTGGTTATCTTTGGGACCTATCTCTTGTTTAATGCAGGTATTACCGTTTTCCTCCAAATCTTAAAGAAAAATAAGAAATACTATTACCAACCAAATAATCTTATCTCTGTTTCCAACTTGATTTTCCGTATGAAGAAAAATGCGGTTGGACTAGCAACTATCGCTATTTTATCAACAATGGTTTTGGTAACCATGTCAGCAGCGACTAGTATTTTCAATGCCTCAGAAAGTTTTAAAAAAGTTCTAAATCCGCATGACTTTGGAATTACTGGACAAAATGTTGAAAAAGAAGATTTGGACAAACTCTTGAGCCAGTTTGCAAGTGACAAAGGTTATAAGATTAAAGAGAAAGAAGTGCTTCGTTACACTTACTTTGGTGTTGCGAACCAAGAAGGAAATAAGTTAACTATTTTTGAAAAAGGACAGAACCGTGTCCAAGTCAAAACAGTTTTTATGGTATTTGACCAAAAAGATTATGAAAATATGACTGGTCAAAAACTGTCTCTATCAGGAAATGAGGTCGGTCTTTTTGCCAAAAATGACGGACTGAAAGGACAGAAAGCTCTAACTCTAAATAACCATCAATTTTCTGTCAAAGAAGAATTTAATACAGATTTTATTGTGAACCATGTCCCAAATCAGTTTAATATTTTGACTGCTGATTACAATTATCTTGTTGTACCTGATTTACAAGCATTTTTGGATCAATTCCCAGATTCGGCTATCTATAATCAGTTTTACGGTGGTATGAATGTAAATATCAGTGAAGAAGAACAACTTAAAGTCAGTGAAGAAGAACAACTTAAAGTCGCTGAAGAATATGAAAAATACTTACAAAAGTTTAATGCTCAATTAAACACTGAAGGTAGCTATGTGTATGGTAGCAATCTAGCAGATGCTAGTGCTCAAATGAGTGCCCTCTTTGGTGGTGTCTTCTTTATCGGTATTTTCCTATCCATTATCTTTATGGTCGGAACGGTTCTGGTCATCTACTACAAACAAATTTCTGAAGGCTATGAAGACCGTGAACGCTTTATTATCTTGCAGAAAGTCGGTTTAGATCAAAAGCAAATCAAGCAAACTATTAATAAACAGGTTTTAACTGTTTTCTTCCTTCCTTTGCTTTTTGCCTTCATACATCTCGCCTTTGCCTACCATATGCTTAGTCTGATTTTAAAAGTGATTGGTGTAATAGATACGACTATGATGTTGATTGTGACCTTGTCTATCTGCGCTATCTTCCTCATCGCCTATGTGCTGATTTTCATGATTACTTCTAGAAGCTATCGCAAGATTGTGCAAATGTAAAAAAGATACCTCGACTTGAAAATCGAGGTATTTCTTGTATTCTAAATGCTGAAAAGTTGTCCGAGCAGGAAGGTTACTCCCATGGTCAAGAGACCAATAGCTAGGTTTCGAATCATAGCTGTTTTGGTTGGGGCTTTTCCAAGTTTGGCACTAGTGTAACCAGTGAGAAGAAGGGCCACACCGACGATAAGGACAGTAGCAGGAATGCGGTAATCACTTGGGAAAATGGTAATTGAAAGCATAGGTGGTAAGCTACCAAGGAAAAAGGCAATAAAGCTAGAAATGGCAGCGTGCCAAGGATTGGTAAATTCTTCATACTCAATCCCATATTTTTCCTCAACCAAAGCCTTGAGTGGATTTTTAAGAAAGGCCTTATTGGTCAAGAGTTGGGCTGATGTTTCACACTCGCCATTTTGGATATAGGCAGCATAGAGGGATTTTTTGGCTAGTTCCATATCTTGGTCTAGCAAGAGTTTCTCACGCGCAACGGCCGCTTCCTCGGTATCTTTTTGAGTTGAAACGGATACATATTCTCCACCAGCCATTGAAAAGGCGCCGGCCAAAATAGCTGCAAATCCTGATAAAAAGATAATCCAGATATTGCTCGTAGCACTGGCAACCCCAATAACCACACCAGCGATGGAAATAATTCCATCATTAGCACCAAGAACACCCGCACGCAGGATATTTAAACGACCTGCAAAATTTGAATCGA
>CAJZGT010000071.1 GCA_916048145.1 uncultured Streptococcus sp. | reverse complement strand
CCGTCCTTTCTCGATCTTAGCTTTTCTTCAACCCACTACAGTTGACAAAGAGCCCATTTTTCCATATAAGAAAAGCAAGACCAAGAGGCCTTGCTTTTTATCGACTCATGAATTATTTAGCGATTTTTGCGAAGTATTCAAGAGTACGAACAAGTTGTGCAGTGTATGACATTTCGTTGTCGTACCATGATACAACTTTAACCAATTGTTTACCGTCAACGTCAAGAACTTTAGTTTGAGTTGCGTCAAACAATGAACCGTAAGACATACCTACGATATCTGAAGATACGATTGGATCTTCAGTGTAACCGTATGATTCGTTTGAAGCTGCTTTCATAGCTGCGTTCACTTCATCAACAGTAACGTTCTTTTCAAGAACTGCTACCAATTCAGTAACTGATCCAGTTGGAGTTGGAACGCGTTGTGCAGATCCGTCAAATTTACCGTTCAATTCTGGGATTACAAGACCGATAGCTTTAGCAGCACCAGTTGAGTTAGGAACGATGTTTGCAGCACCAGCGCGAGCACGGCGAAGGTCACCACCACGGTGTGGTCCGTCAAGGATCATTTGGTCACCAGTGTAAGCGTGGATAGTAGTCATCAATCCTTCAACAACACCGAAGTTGTCTTGAAGAGCTTTAGCCATTGGAGCCAAGCAGTTTGTAGTACATGAAGCACCTGAGATAACTGTTTCAGTACCGTCAAGAACGTCGTGGTTAGTGTTGAATACAACTGTTTTAACGTCGTTTCCACCAGGAGCAGTGATAACAACTTTTTTAGCTCCACCAGCGTGCAAGTGTTTTTCAGCAGCTGCTTTCTTAGCAAAGAAACCAGTTGCTTCAAGAACGATTTCTACACCGTCGTTAGCCCAGTCGATTTGTTCTGGATCACGTTCAGCAGAAACTTTAACGAATTTACCGTTAACTTCGAATCCACCTTCTTTAACTTCAACAGTACCGTCGAAACGACCTTGAGTTGTGTCGTATTTCAACAAGTGTGCAAGCATAACTGGATCTGTAAGGTCGTTGATGCGTGTAACTTCAACACCTTCTACGTTTTGGATACGACGGAAAGCAAGACGACCGATACGTCCGAAACCGTTAATACCAACTTTAACTACCATTAGTGATTTCCTCCTTATGAAAATCATGAAATTTTTATTGTGAAAAGAGTAACTTGAATCACTACAAATCACCTTTCAACAAACCTATTATATAACTATTTAAGTTTAATTGCAAGTACGGGCATTGTTTTTTGTCTATATCTCGCTTATTTCCCTTTCTCCTTTGAAAGCCTATACCGCTGTCTTTCTTTGTCTACATAGTCATTTACAACTTTCCTTTTTCTAAAGTTGAGCGATAACTTCCTCAGTTGTCAAAACTTGGTTGGCAATGTAGCCATAGTTTGTCAGGGCAGCTTGGTAGGCTTCTTCACCTGGAGCACCGACAGCATCGTTAACAACAATGACATTGTAACCTAATTCTATGAGTTCACGCATGTGTGAATCCACGCAGAGATTAGCATTCATACCAGCCAAGATGACGGTGTCGATACCATTTTTGCGGAGTTGAAGGTTAAGGTCGTTGCTTTCTGGGCCAAAGATTTTATGTCCGTTGACAACAATAGTATCTTCATCCAAAAATGGTTTAATCTCTTCAATCATATCTGCTCCAGAGCCTTCTGGAATTGCTGAATACTGGCTATCACGCCAAAACATTTCGTTTTCAATCATCATCGTTTCACCAGCAGCTTTAAATTGCCACTTGTGATCGTGTGGATAGAAGTAGTGCGGTGAGATAAAACGCTTGTAGCCACGCTCTTGAGCAAGAGCGAAAAGCTTTGTCAGATTTTCAATAGTATTAACTTTTTCAAGAACGTCTTTAGTTGCTCCGAATCCTTTACCAGGATGTTTTAGGAATTCAACTTGTGGGTCTGTGATAACAAATGCGACATTTTTCTGATTGAACATGAGGTTCCTCCTAATATGATTTGATTAACAGCCAATAGGAATTTAGACTGTTAGTTTGATGATTTTCCAAATGGTAGTTTTAGTTATATACTGACCATTCGGTACAATTATAATAACATCTAAAATTGAATTTGTAAATTAATTTGCTCAGAACAAAAAATTTTAATGATAAAACAGTGGCAAAAGGAGGTGGTTTCAATTGTTTGGTCTCAGACTCTGAATCTGCTATAATAGGAAAAAAGAGAGGTGAGTAGATGAGCGTTAAAGAGCGTATTTTACAAAGTGCTGAGGAATTGATTTATCAGAAGGGTTATGTGGCCACCTCCATCAGTGACATCATGGAGGCAGCTGATGTTGGCAAGGGACAGCTTTATTATTATTTCAAATCTAAGAAGGAAATTGGTTTGACGGTCATTCAAGATATTTTAGCAAATTGGCGAAAAGAGCTTTTTGAAGATATTTTTGAAGCAGACAAGTCTGACAGTGACAAGTTTTCGGATATGATTGACTGGGTTTGTCAATTTCATGAAAGTCAGACGGTCTTTTATGGTTGCCCAATTGGTAATCTGATTGTGGAATTGTCCACAGAAGATGAGAACTTCCGCTGTCCTCTCAATGATTTTATGACCCAATGGACAGAGAAGTTAGCCAGCCTCTTGCAAGACCTGCATGCTGACTGGTCAGAAGAGCGGGCGCAGTTGCAGGCCCGTCAAGTCATCTCCAGTATTCAAGGCAGCATTGTCATTCTCAAAGTCAGCCAAGACATCCAAGTTTTAGAAAATAATATGACGGATTTGAAAAAGAATTATTGTTAATTTTTAGCCGAAGAATTAAAAGTATGTTAATTTATGGATTGTGGTTAAGAGGTAAGAATGACAACAGATATTAAAACTGAAATTGGTCATAGAGTAAGACAGGAACGTGAACGTCACAAATTGATGAGAGAAGAGGTCTGTGGACAGAAGCTGACTTAATAATCAAACAGCTGATGCGTACCGAGCTTGGGCAATCCTTGCCAACAATTACTAAGTTACAATATTTATCTAAGCGATTAGAAGTTCCGATAGATACTTTTCTTGAAAATAAAGAACTAGCTCTTCCTGAGGAAGAGTTGCTGAGTCTAGACTTGATTGAAAGAATATTAGACTTGATAAGAACAGGGACAGGTAGTTTCGCTGAAGATATTTTTGATGATTATTTTAAGCAAGTAACACTAAAGCAAGTTTACACATTCAATGATTTACTATTAATTGATTATTTTGCTATGCAATGTCAAGACTTGATTTATAGAAGAGAGCATTAGATGATTTTCGGATTAAGTTGTTGAAACAGCAATTAGTTAGTGATGAAATGTATAATGTAGAGCTACTATCAGTTCTTTGTGCCATAGGGGGTGTTTATGTTGTTCATAATGACTATAAGCATATGATATCTCTAGTAAAAAAGATGAATGAAATTTTATCAGTAACAATGTTGCAAGTCTATAAACCTGGAATTTCAGTATTTGAAGCTAAGTGCTATCTTTATTTTGAAAATGATAAAAATAAAGCAAAGGAACTTTATCACTCAGCAACTATACTAGCTGAACAATTTGATGATAAAGTATTTGATAAAAAACGAAAATAGAAAACTTAAAACTATTCTCAATACTCCAGTTTCACAAAAAAGAGACAGGAAATTCCTGCCTCTAGGCTGATAAACGATTATTTACGACGTCCTGGACGTTCTGCATAACCATAGTAAGCATCTGCCATGATTTCTTCCATGTCAGCTACCATTGGCAAGCGTGGATTTGCAGGAGAACATTGGTCTTCATAAGCAAGCAAAGCAATTTCATGCAAGCTGTCTTTCCAAGCTTTTTCATCAATTCCTTGATCCTTGAAGTTCATCTTGATACCTACTGCAACACCAAGTTCGTAAACTGCTTTGGCATACGCTTCAACTGCTTCTTCTGGAGTTGAGTGAGGCAAGCCAAGCATTTTCGCGATGTCTTGGAATTTCTCATCAGCTTTCCAATAGTTGTACTTAGGCCATGTAGTTGTCTTAGATGGACGAGTTCCGTTGTAACGGATAACATATGGAAGCAAGATAGCATTTGTACGTCCGTGAACAGTGTGGTGAACACCACCAATCTTGTGGGCCATTGAGTGGCTCATACCAAGGAAGGCATTGGCGAAGGCCATACCAGCCATTGTAGACGCGTTGTGCATTTTCTCACGAGCTTCTGGGTCAGCTGTCTTAACAGATTTTTCCAACCATTCAAAGACCAGTTTGATTGTTTGAAGCGCAATACCATCTGTATAGTCGTTAGCGAAGTTTGAAGTATAGGCTTCAGTCGCGTGAGTCAAGACATCCATACCTGTATCAGCAGCGATAAAGTCTGGAACTGATTCAACCAAAGCAGGGTCAACAATGGCAATAGTCGGTGTCAATGAGTAGTCAGCCAATGGGTATTTTCGGTTGTTTTTCTTATCAGAGATAACGGCAAATGGTGTTACTTCTGAACCAGTACCTGAAGTTGTTGGGATACCGATGTACTTCGCTTTCTTACCAAGTGATGGGAAGCGGAAGGCGCGTTTACGGATATCCATGAATTTTTGAACCAAGTCACGGAAGTCGATTTCTGGTTGTTCGTAGAAGAGCCACATTACTTTCGCCGCGTCCATTGGAGAACCACCACCAAGAGCAATGATTGTGTCTGGTTCAAATGCTTTCATCACTTCAGCACCACGTTCTATAGTTGTGATGTCTGGATCTGGTTCAACATCTGAGAAGACTTGGATAGTTACACGGTTGCTACGTGCGTTCAATTGATCGATAACACGTTGAACGAAACCGAGTTTTTCGATAGATTTGTCTGTAACAATCAGAACGCGTTCAATATCTTCACATGTTTGAAGGTATTGGATAGAATTGCGTTCGAAGTAAATTTTTGAAGGAACTTTAAACCATTGCATATTATTTCTACGTTTCCCTACTTTCTTGATGTTTAGGAGGTTAATAGCGCTCACGTTATCACCAACAGAGTTACGTCCGTATGAACCACATCCAAGTGTCAATGATGGGATGAAGGCATTGTAAACGTCACCGATACCACCGAAAGTAGATGGAGAGTTCCAGATAATACGCATAGCTTTGATTTCTGTACCAAAGCGTTTAGCAAGCTCTTCGTCTTTTGTATGGATAGCTGCTGAGTGACCAAGTCCGTTAAACTCAACCATTTGACGAGCTTTTGTAAGACCATCTTCTGTATCTTCAGCTTTCAATACAGCGATTACTGGTGACAATTTTTCACGAGTCAGTGGTTCTTTTGGTCCTACTTCCTCACATTCTGCAGCCAAGATGTTTGTTCCTTCTGGAACGCTGAATCCCGCTTGTTCTGCAATCCATGCAGCTGGTTTACCAACAATGTTTGCATTTAGTTTAGCACCAGCACAGTTTTTGCTGTTTGCTTTAACACCGAAACAGAATTCTTCAAGAAGTGCTTTTTCTTTTTTGTTTACAAAGTAAGTGTGGTATGATTTGAATTCTGCTACAAATTCGTCATACACTTCTTTATCAATGATAACCGCTTGTTCTGATGCACAGACCATACCATTATCAAATGATTTAGACATAACGATGTCATGGGCAGCTTGACGAAGGTCAGCTGATTTTTCTACATAAGCAGGAACGTTTCCAGCACCTACCCCAAGAGCTGGTTTCCCACATGAGTAAGCTGCTTTAACCATGGCGTTACCACCAGTTGCAAGGATAGTCGCAATACCTTCGTGGTTCATAAGCGCTCCAGTTGCTTCCATAGATGGCTCTGTAATCCATTGAACACAGTTTTCAGGCGCTCCAGCTGCGATAGCGGCATCACGAACAATTTGTGCTGCGTGAGCTGATGATTCTTGAGCTGATGGGTGGAAGGCAAACACGATTGGATTACGTGTTTTCAAAGCAATCAATGATTTGAAAATTGCTGTTGATGTTGGGTTTGTTGTTGGAGTGACACCACACACAACACCGACAGGTTCTGCAATTTTAGTCAATCCTGTAACGGGATCATCTTCGATAACTCCGACAGTTTTAACTCCGCGCATGTTATTCACAACATGTTCACAGGCAAAAAGGTTTTTTGTCGCCTTGTCTTCAAATACACCACGACCAGTTTCTTCAATTGCATGTTGTGCTAGGATACCGTGCGCATCAAGAGCTGCAACTGAAGCTTTCGCTACGATGTAGTCAACTTGTTCTTGGTTCAACTTGCGCATTTCATCAAGCGCAACCAAAGCTTTTTGTACTAGTCCGTCTACATGCTTTTCAGCAGCGAGTTGTTTTTGCTCAGGTGTTACAGTTTTTTTATCAGCCATATTTTCCTCCATAGCCTTTAAGGATTTCATCCTTTGTTAATTTTTTCACAAGTTTATTATAACTCTTTTTTTATGTTTTGTAAACAGTTTCATAAACATTTCACAAAGAATTTTTGCGATATTGTGAAATTACTCTCAAATACGTTATAGTATCAGCTTTTAACTAGATGATTGTGAAATAACAACAAAAAAATTTTTATTTCACAAACCTAACAAACATATGGAAAGCGCTTTCTTGTTTATTGTAAAAAAACCTCCATGTTGTACTGACCCCCAAAAGTTAGACAATTAATTTATGCGAAGGATTTAGTTCTGT
>CAJZGT010000070.1 GCA_916048145.1 uncultured Streptococcus sp. | reverse complement strand
ACAGAGACTTCACGCTCTGCACTACGTCCACCGTATAAAAGAATAATCGTTTGTTTCATATTACTTGTTCCAATTCTACTAGAATACTCGTTCTTTAGTATATCATATTTGCTTCTTTTTTTGAAACTTGAACCTGATTCTACTCATCACACTATACAAAAAGAGGCCGATAGGAACGATTTTCAGCCTCCTTGATTTTTTATATAAATGAATTGAGTTCGTTAATTTGTCTCTGCTTACAACTCTGTTCGATTTTCAATCGCTCGTAAGAGTGTGACTTCGTCCGCATACTCGATATCCGCACCCACAGCGAGACCTCTCGCCAGGCGCGTAACCTTGATCCCAGCTGGCTTGAGCAAGCGTGAAAGATACATGGAAGTCGCTTCCCCATCTGCCGTAGCATTTGTGGCCACAATCACTTCTGAAACCTCGCTATCCATCAGACGAGTCATAAGGCTCTTGAGATTGATATCATCTGGACTGATGCCATTCATAGGGGAAATGAGGCCATGCAGGACATGATAGAGTCCATGGTATTCTTGGATGTTCTCCATAGCTGCCACATCGCGACTATCCTCGAGAACTAAAATTGTCTTCTGGTCACGAGTCGGATCAGTACAGATAGAGCAAGGATCGTCATCAGTCAGGCGACCGCAGATGGAACAGTAGGTCAGCTCTCTCTTCGCAGAAAGGAGATTTTTGGCAAATTCATTGACATCGTCATCAGACATTCCAATAGTATAGAAGGCCAGACGGGTAGCCGTCTTAATCCCGATACCCGGTAACTTGGAATAACTATCAATTAGCTTGGCAATAGGTGTTGGATAAAGCATATATTCCTTTCTAATTCATTGGATGATATTGGTTATAGAGGTTGATAATGTCGCGCGCAATGGAAGGTCCGACACCATTTGTAAGATTGGTGTTATGTGGAAAGACAACAGCTACAGCGATTTGAGGATTATCTGATGGTGCATAGGCCACGGCGTTGGTGTTGTTGGCTTTTTGACCTCCCTCAACATAACTTTCGGCAGTACCTGTTTTTCCACTAATGGATACAGCTGCACCATTGGAAAAGGCACGACCAGTTGTCAAATCACTACCACCATGTGAAACTTGATAAAATCCTTGTTGCATAATAGACATATCTGATTCTGAGATATTGATCTTATTCATTTCTTTGCTAGTCGTCTCTTGAAGCAGATTGCCTAAGCCACCTTGCTCATTATTTTCATAAACCCCCTCCACAATGTGAGGAGCTAGACGAACTCCATTATTTGCAATAGTAGCGACATACTGAGCTAATTGCATCGGTGTGTAGTTATCAAACTGGCCAAAAGCATTATTAATATAATTAGCCAAATCAAATTCTTTTGGTGTAAATCCTGTCGATTCATCTGGAAGGTCGATGCCAGTCGAAGCTCCAAGTCCATATTCTCCAAAGGTCGAACGTAATTTACCCATAGCAGCCTCTAATTGCCCTGTTGCAACCGTCATATTTGGTTGATAGGTCTGGCCCATGATTCCAAGAGCGGTTTGAACCATGTAAGTATTAGATGAATACTCCAAGGCTTCCACAGCTGTAATAGGAAAAGATCCATATGCCAATGTATACCAAGAATTAATTGGAGCTGAACCTTGGAAAACAATGGGCTGATCTGTTAAGGTTTGGTTTCCTGATAAAACACCATTTTCCCAACCTGAGCTGATGGTAGCGGCCTTAACTACTGACCCTGGTACAAACACGTTGGTGACTGTCCCTAAGGAATCTGAACTCAATTTACCTGACTCAGTATCATGCTTGATACCAGACATAGCAAGGACGGCCCCTGTTTTAGGATTAAGTGCTACTGCATACACTCCTTCAGAATATCTAGCTCCTCCGTTACCCAGCTCCGAATTAAAATAACTCTTAAGTAGATCATCCACCCCATTTTGGAAAGCTAGGTCAATCGTTAGTTTGATGTTGTTTCCTTTGCTTCCTTCCTCTACATTTTCAACACTTTCCATGTTGCCATGTTTATCAAGGTGCACTTCTTTAACAGAACGTTTTCCCTGTAGTACTTCTTCGTACTGCTTTTCAAGATACGAAGTCCCCACTCGGTCATTTAGAGAGTAGCCTTTTTTCAAATAAGCATCCACTTCCTCTGCTGGAAGACCTGATTTTTCACTTGATACACTACCTACAATTGAAGACAAAGAAGTATCTAGGACTTTTCTATCCCATGAAGTAGAAATACTAATTCCTGGTAAGTCTTTGGATGCCGAAGCGACAAGGGCAACCTGTGTATCATCTAAAGAATCTGTTGTGATTGTTCCTGTAGCAAAATTTTCAACAGCATTTAACTGACTAAATAAATAAATTTCTTTTTTCTGATCATCCGTATAGTTGAGCTGACTCACATCAACACTTTCCACCGCATTGTTATAGAGAGTCGCTTCCGAAAGAAGATTTCCATCCGAATCTAAACGCTTATCACGTGGCAAAGTATCGACTATTTTTTTATAAATTTCTTGGTCAGCCAAGTAATAATCAGCAATCTGACGGTCTGTGAGATTAGGAGAGCTGACATTCACATAAGTAAGAAGTTTTTTTGCAGTCTCTTTGAGTTCAGCTGCCGTCATCTTGTTAGTCCTTGTAAAAGACACAACTTGCTTGATGGTATTTTCAACAAGAGGTTTCCCCGTTGCATCGTAGATTTGTCCTCGAGCCGAACTAGTTGTCACTCTTGTTTGACTTGCTGATGCTAATTTCGTTTCGTAAAAGCCTTTATTTAATACCTGCATATAAAGTAGACGACCAATAATCGTCATGAAAAGCAAGATAACTATTCCAAATAGTAGGTTAAGTCGAATCGGAATCGAATGACTGTTAAATTTCCTCATACAGCTATGTCTCATTTCTAGAAAAATTTCCACCTTCTATCCCATTTTCACAAAAAATTACAAAATTTGAAAGAAGATTATTACTCTTCATTGTATCATATTTTAAGGAGAAACTCTTAGAAAAATCGATACCTTTTTTTGACTTTTAATTGAAAATGGCTTTTTATGTTTTTATCTATTCTTCTATGATATAATGATAATAACAGTTAGGGAATTGTCAACTTCTAAGCGGTTGACTCATGAAAAGGAGCCCCATGAATAAGCCAGACATTGCATCCATTATCGATCTTCATTTTGAAGAATTAACAGATTTAGAGCAAGAAATCGCTCGTTATTTTTTGCAAGCTGAAACCATTCAAGATGACCTTTCCTCCCAACAGGTCACTCAAAAATTACATATCTCTCAAGCTGCTCTGACCCGCTTTTCTAAAAAGTGTGGTTTTACAGGCTATCGAGAATTTATTTTCCAATACCTGCACCAAGCAAAGAAACAGGAGACTCATTCTCACAATCATAGTCCTTTAACCAACCGAGTTCTTCGAAGCTATAGTCACATGCGGGAACAAACACAGGACTTGATTGACGAAGAACAACTAGAACGAATCGCCCAGTTAATCGAAGATGCTGATCGTGTCTACTTTTTTGGAACAGGTAGTTCTGGCCTTGTCGCCCGTGAAATGAAACTGCGCTTTATGCGTCTAGGTGTGGTCTGCGAGGCTTTGACAGATCAAGATGGCTTTGCCTGGACAACCAGCATTATGGATGAAAATTGTCTAGTACTTGGTTTCTCACTTTCTGGCTCAACTCCTTCTATTTTAGATAGTCTATTAGACGCGAAAGAGATGGGGGCAAAGACTGTACTCTTTACAAGTGTTCCCAATAAAGATAGTCAGGTCTACACAGAGACTGTTCTTGTAGCCACCCACAGCCAATCCTCCTACATTCAACGAATATCCGCTCAACTTCCTATGCTCTTCTTTATCGATTTGATTTATGCCTACTTTTTGGAAATCAATCGTGAAAGCAAGGAGAAAATCTTTAATAGCTACTGGGAAAATAAAAAACTCAATGGTTGTCGTAAACAAAAACGTGTAAGAAAATCCTAGTTTGGTCTAGGCAAACTAGGATTGTTTTGTCTTAATACTCTTCGAAAATCAAATTCAAACCACGTCAGCTTCGCCTTGTCGTACTCAAGTACTGCCTACGGCTAACTTCCTAGTTTGCTCTTTGATTTTCATTGAGTATAAAATGATAATAAGCACCCAACATACCTGCTGTATTTTGGTGATGGGCAAATTCTAATCGTGTTTTTTCAGCTAGGCTTGGCACCAAGGCTTCTTTCAAGGCTGTACGGATTTTGGGTTTGAGAATTGCCTCTTGTCCCATGATACCGCCACCGAGAATGACTACTTCTGGATTAGCCACATAGCAAATATTTGCCAGACCTTTTCCTAGATAGTCTACCATACGGTCAATACCAGCCATACAAATCTTGTTGCCTTCAGTGGCTTCCTTAAAGATGCGTCGGCCATTCCACTGATCAACATCTTCTCCATGTGCTTCAGCTACATATTTCACTAAAGCTGTTGTAGAAGCCAAATCTTGGAACGCTCCATCCTGCATATGCATATAACCAACTTCACAGGCTGAATTGCTAAATCCATGGAAGACTTTCCCATCCATAATCAAGCAACCACCGATACCTGTTCCAATGGTCAAGCAAAGTGTGACACTCGCTCCCTTTCCTGAACCAGATACTGCCTCAGCAAGACCTGCACAGTTGACATCATTTTCAATCTCACAAGGAATCGTAAAGCTAGTCTCGATTTCCTTTTTGAACTGGGTGCCTGCATAGTTAGGGATTTGAGGCCCAGCATAGAAAATCTCACCCTTATCAGGATCCACCATTCCTGCAGAAGAAATGGCAACACCTGCTACTGGGCCTTTTTCTAAATAGCTGGCTACGATATCTTTTGTCTTTTGTAAGATATGAGGACCACCCTTATGCGCCTCTGTTGGCATTTCATGCGATTCAACAAGTTGGCCTTCTTGGTCAATCAAACCATATTTGATGTTGGTTCCACCGATATCAATTGCAACGTAGTGTGTCATAAATACCTCCTTATGGATTAGAGGAAGCGCTCCTTGGTTTCACGAATCAAGGCTGCAGCTGCTTCTACAACTGGACGATCTTCTTCAGTCACTGGTGTCAATGGTGAACGAACAGAACCAATATTCAATCCCTCATTGATTTTCAAGACTTCCTTAATCACACCATACATATTTCCATGTGTAGCAGTCAATTTGCCAATGATTGCATTGATAGCATATTGCAATTCACGTGCTGTTTCCAAGTCTTTGTCAGCAATCAATTGGTTGAGTTTCAAGAAGAGTTCTGGCATAGCACCATATGTACCACCGATACCAGCTTTAGCTCCCATGAGACGGCCACCTAGGAACTGCTCATCTGGACCGTTAAAGACGATATGGTCTTCCCCGCCAAGGCTGACAAAGGTTTGGATATCTTGAACTGGCATAGAAGAGTTCTTAACACCGATAACACGTGGGTTTTTCAACATTTCTGTGTAAAGGCTTGGAGTCAAAGCAACACCTGCTAATTGAGGAATGTTGTAAATCACGTAATCTGTATTTGGAGCTGCAGAACTGATATCGTTCCAGTACTTAGCAACTGAGTATTCTGGCAATCGGAAATAAATCGGCGGAATCGTTGCAATGGCATCTACTCCTAAGCTTTCAGCATGACGAGCAAGTTCCATACTGTCTTTGGTATTGTTGCAAGCAACGTGAGCAATAATGGTCAATTTACCTTTGGCAACTGCCATCACTTCTTCCAAAATCAACTTGCGGTCTTCAACGCTTTGGTAGATACATTCACCAGAAGAACCATTGACATAAAGACCTTGAACACCTTTATCAATGAAGTATTGAACCAAGGCACGCGTACGCTCTGGACTTACTTCTCCTTGATCATCATAACATGCGTAGAAGGCTGGAATGACACCTTCGTATTTTTTTAAATCTGACATAGATTTTCTCCTAAGTTTTCTTTTTTTCTGCTAACAGCAGGATTTATTCTTTACGTGTTTAGTATACACCTTGTGAAAAACGCTTTCAATATCTTGTGTACACTTAGATTTTAGTTTCGATATGAATTTTGAAATGTTTAGGGCTTGAAAGTAGTTTCAGAAACAAGCCATCTTATTGGTATTTTGCGAAAATTTTCTCCATCAATCCAGTCTGGATAAAGACTAAGAGTCCAAACCCAAAAAGCAGGAAGGCTGAGCCACCTAAAAGTAAACTGAAGGCGGACAGATAAAGAACCATCACAATGAGAAAGAGAATAACTAACATGAGGAAGAACCAAGGAAAGTTAAAACTTGCCAAGATAAGTCCTTTTTGTAGCACTTCTTTCCAAGTCAAATCATAGCGCGCAGCGATGGGATAGCTAGCCAACATCACGATAGTGAGGAAGATAAGAACGCCTAGACAAATAGCTTTTACCATTTGGAAAGGCATAGCTGTCTGCCCCCAGAAGAGATAGAGGTCTAGAAGGCTTAATGAGACGATACCCAATTCAAGCAGACCTAACTGAAGACCTAGTTTCAAATTTTGCTTGAAAGCTCTTAGATAGATTTTAAAGACAGGCACGCGTCTACTCTTCTTAATCTCAAACATAGTCTCGTAGAGGCTAATTTTTGCCACTCCAATCGTCACGATGGGCAAACAAGAGACGACAAAAAGAAGATTGGCTG
>CAJZGT010000069.1 GCA_916048145.1 uncultured Streptococcus sp. | reverse complement strand
GTCATGGTGCGCCAAAGGCAGAGATTGAGGGGCTTTTCTCAGTTGAGAATAGTCGTCTTTTACAGGAAATTTTTGATGAGCAAGGTTTGGAAATGGGTGATGAAATTATCATCCGTCGAGAAATCTTGCAAAATGGTCGTAGTATCAGCCGTGTGAATGGCCAGATGGTCAATCTGTCTGTTTTGCGTGCTATTGGGCAACATCTGGTAGATATTCATGGTCAACATGACCAAGAAGAGTTAATGCGTCCCCAGCTACATATCCAGATGTTGGATGAATTTGGCGATGCAGCTTTTTGGGCCTTGAAAGAAACCTATCAAACGAGTTTTGATGCCTATCGAAAAATGCGCAAGCAGGTTCTGGAAGTCAAGAAAAACCAACAGGAACACAAGGCACGTATTGAAATGTTGGAATTTCAAATGGCAGAGATTGAGGCGGCAAACTTGCAGGCTGGAGAAGACCTGGCTCTAAATCAAGAGCGAGAGAAGCTCCTCAACCATAAAAACATTGCGGATACGCTGACCAATGCTTATAGCATGTTGGACAATGAAGATTTTTCAAGTCTGGCCAATGTTCGTTCAGCCATGAATGACATGGAAAGTGTCGAAGAGTATGATCCTGAATACCGTGAAATTTCAAGCTCACTGTCTGAGACCTACTATGTCTTAGAAGACATTAGCAAACGTTTGGAAGCTATCATTGAGGACCTTGATTTTGACGGCAATCGTCTCATGCAGGTTGAGAATCGTTTGGACCTCCTTCATACCATTACCCGTAAGTATGGTGGAACTGTAGATGATGTCTTGCTTTATTTTGCCAAGATTACGGAAGAGTACAATCTCTTGACAGGCAATAATCTTTCTTCTGAAGACATGGAAGCAGAGCTTAAGGAATTGGAAGTCAACCTTGTTGACTTGGCAGGTCAGCTTGCATCTGCTCGTCATGACTTGGCACAGCAGCTCGAAGCAGAGATTAAACAAGAGCTTCAAGACCTCTATATGGAAAAAGCCCAGTTTCAAGTTCGTTTTAGCAAGGGCAAATTCAGCCGTGAGGGAAATGAAATGGTTGAGTTTTATATTTCAACCAACCCTGGTGAAGACTTTAAACCCTTGGTTAAGGTTGCATCTGGTGGGGAATTATCTCGTCTCATGCTAGCTATTAAGTCTGCCTTTTCACGTAAAGAAGGAAAGACTAGTATTGTCTTTGATGAGGTGGATACGGGAGTTTCAGGTCGTGTAGCTCAGGCTATTGCGCAGAAGATTCATAAGATTGGCCAGCATGGTCAGGTACTGGCTATTTCCCATTTGCCACAAGTGATTGCGATTGCGGATTATCAATTCTTTATTGAGAAGATTAGTAATGACCATTCAACAGTTTCGACTGTTCGTCTCTTGACGGTTGAAGAGCGAGTGGAGGAAGTTGCTAAGATGTTGGCAGGTGATGATGTGACGGAAGCAGCCCTGACGCAAGCCAGAGAATTGTTGAGAAACAGGGAGAAATAAGATGACAGACTATTATGTAATTGGAGATGTTCACGGAAAAGCCGGGATGTTAGAAGACCTTCTCAAAACATGGGATGGTCAGACCCAGTTGCTCTTTCTAGGGGATTTGATTGACCGTGGTGAAGATAGTCGCCGTGTCCTTGAAATGGTCAAGGACTTGGTTGATAATCAAGGGGCAATCTGTTTGTCTGGAAATCATGAGTATATGTTTTTGACATGGCTAGATGACCCAGAAGAAAGTTATGACCACTATCGTCGTAATGGTGGAGATACAACTATTAACTCTATTCTAGGTCGTCCCTTGGATGCACCAGTTGATGGAGTTGAGGATGCCAAGCGTGTTGCTACTGAAGCGGCAGACTTGGTCGAATTTATTCGTCAAATGCCGTTTGTGGTAGAGACAGACAAGTATATCTTCGTTCACGCAGGTATTGATTTGACCTTGGAAGACTGGCATGAAACCACAGATTATAAAAAAGTCTGGCTTAGAAAACCGTTCCACGAAGCCGAAAACCATACTGGGAAAACTATTGTCTTCGGACATACACCAGTTTATGGTTTGTTAAAGCAAGAGCGTGGTACAGCTGATCTCTGGACTACAGAAGATGGCAAGATTGGGATGGACGGAGGAGCAGTCTATGGTGGTGTCCTTCACGGGATTGTCTTTACAGACCGAGGAATGACAGAACATCACTTTATTGAGAATGACGGCTTTGTCGCTGAAGATTAGTACTCCTAGCAGGGTATGGTCTTGTCAAAATGTCAAAAACAATTTATAATAAATAGATACCCTGAAAGGAAGAGAATCATGAACTTAGAAGAATTGAAAAAACGACAGGAGAAGATTCGTAACTTCTCTATTATCGCCCATATTGACCACGGGAAGTCGACTCTAGCAGACCGCATTTTGGAAAAGACAGAGACAGTATCCAGTCGTGAAATGCAGGCCCAACTTTTGGATAGCATGGATTTAGAGCGAGAACGTGGGATTACTATTAAACTCAATGCCATCGAGTTGAATTACACTGCAAAAGATGGGGAAACTTATATTTTCCACTTGATTGACACGCCGGGGCACGTAGACTTCACCTATGAAGTTTCACGTTCGCTCGCTGCCTGTGAGGGAGCTATTTTGGTGGTCGATGCCGCTCAAGGGATTGAGGCTCAAACCCTTGCCAATGTTTATCTGGCCTTGGATAATGATTTGGAAATCATGCCTGTCATTAATAAAATTGATCTGCCAGCTGCAGATCCTGAGCGCGTGCGTACAGAGATTGAAGATGTCATTGGTTTGGATGCCAGCGAAGCAGTATTGGCTTCTGCTAAGGCTGGTATTGGTATCGAGGAAATCCTTGAGCAAATCGTAGAAAAAGTGCCAGCACCAACGGGTGATGTGACGGCACCACTTAAGGCCTTGATTTTCGACTCTGTTTACGATGCTTACCGTGGGGTTATTCTTCAAGTGCGTGTCATGGATGGGGTGGTCAAACCTGGCGATAAGATTCAGCTTATGAGCAACGGCAAGACCTTTGATGTGACCGAAGTCGGTATATTTACACCCAAAGCAGTTGGTCGTGATTTCCTTGCGACTGGTGACGTTGGATATATCGCTGCATCTATTAAGACAGTTCAGGACACTCGTGTGGGTGATACCGTTACCTTGGCAACCAATCCTGCAGCTGAGCCATTACATGGTTACAAGCAGATGAATCCCATGGTCTTTGCGGGTCTATATCCTATCGAGTCAAACAAGTACAATGACCTACGTGAAGCCCTTGAAAAATTGCAACTGAATGATGCTAGTCTTCAGTTTGAACCAGAAACATCTCAGGCACTTGGATTTGGTTTCCGTTGTGGTTTCCTTGGACTTCTTCATATGGATGTTATCCAGGAACGTTTAGAGCGTGAGTTTAATATAGACCTTATCATGACAGCTCCGTCTGTTATCTATAAAGTCAATCTGACCGACGGAGAGTCTATGGATGTGTCAAACCCATCTGAGTTCCCAGACCCAACTAAGATTGCGACCATTGAAGAGCCTTATGTTAAGGCGCAAATCATGGTACCGCAAGAGTTTGTTGGAGCAGTGATGGAATTAGCTCAGCGTAAGCGTGGGGACTTTGTGACTATGGATTATATTGATGACAATCGTGTCAATGTTATCTATCAAATTCCACTTGCTGAAATCGTCTTTGACTTCTTTGATAAACTTAAGTCTTCAACTCGTGGTTATGCAAGCTTTGACTACGAATTGTCAGAGTATCGTCCATCTAAGCTGGTGAAAATGGATATCCTTCTCAATGGAGACAAGGTGGATGCCCTTAGCTTTATCGTTCACAAGGATTTTGCCTACGAACGTGGAAAACTCATCGTTGATAAACTTAAGAAAATCATTCCTCGCCAACAATTTGAGGTGCCAATTCAAGCAGCTATTGGACACAAGATTGTGGCTCGTACTGATATCAAGGCCCTTCGTAAGAACGTACTTGCTAAATGTTATGGTGGTGACGTTTCTCGTAAGCGTAAACTCCTTGAAAAACAAAAAGCCGGTAAGAAGCGCATGAAAGCTATCGGATCAGTAGAAGTTCCTCAAGAAGCCTTCCTCAGCGTTCTGAGCATGGATGAAGAGTAGAAGTATAAAGAAAAATATTTTATTGTTGATAGACTTTAAATATCAAATAACTAAGATAAATAAAAGAAGATCAAATGGTCTTCTTTTTAATTTGTTTTACGAATAAATAGATGAGTAGATAAAGAAATGGAGTTATTTATGAAAATCACAAACTATGAAATCTATAAGTTAAAAAAATCAGGTTTGACCAATCAACAGATTTTGAGGGTTCTAGAATATGGTGAAAATGTAGATCAAGAACTGTTGTTAGGTGATATTGCAGATATATCAGGTTGCAGAAATCCAGCTGTTTTTATGGAACGTTATTTTCAGATAGACGATACGCATTTGGAGAAGGAGTTTCAAAAATTTCCATCTCTCTCTATTTTAGATGACTGTTACCCTTGGGATTTGAGTGAAATATACGATGCGCCTGTACTTTTATTTTACAAGGGAAATCTGGATCTCTTGAAATTTCCTAAGGTAGCGGTCGTGGGAAGTCGTGCTTGTAGCAAACAGGGAGTTAAGTCAGTTGAAAAAGTCATTCAGGGCTTGGAAAATGAACTGGTTATAGTCAGTGGATTAGCCAAGGGCATTGACACAGCAGCTCATATGGCAGCCCTGCAGAATGGTGGAAAAACCATCGCAGTGATTGGAACAGGACTGGATGTGTTTTATCCTAAAGCCAATAAACGCTTGCAAGACTACATCGGCAATGACCATCTGGTTCTCAGTGAATATGGACCTGGCGAACAACCTCTGAAATTTCATTTTCCTGCCCGTAATCGCATCATTGCTGGACTTTGTCGAGGTGTGATTGTAGCAGAAGCTAAGATGCGCTCAGGTAGTCTCATTACCTGTGAGAGGGCAATGGAGGAAGGGCGCGATGTCTTTGCCATTCCTGGTAGTATTTTAGATGGACTATCAGATGGTTGCCATCATTTGATTCAAGAAGGGGCAAAATTGGTTACCAGCGGGCAAGATGTTCTTGCGGAATTTGAATTTTAAGACAAAATTTCTCTTTCTAACCAACTTTTCTTCTATATATAGGAGCTAAGTCTTGACAGTTATGCCAAAATGGTTTACACTTTATAAAGTTTATTACTTTGAAAAGGTGTGATACTGTGGCTACGGCAACAAAAAAGAAAAAATCAACAGTTAAAAAAAATCTAGTAATCGTGGAGTCGCCTGCTAAGGCCAAGACGATTGAAAAATATCTCGGCAGAAACTACAAGGTTTTAGCCAGTGTCGGACATATCCGTGATTTGAAAAAATCCAGTATGTCCGTCGATATTGAAAATAATTATGAACCGCAATATATCAATATCCGAGGAAAAGGTCCTCTTATCAATGACTTGAAAAAAGAAGCCAAAAAAGCTAATAAAGTCTTTCTGGCGAGTGACCCGGACCGTGAAGGAGAAGCGATTTCTTGGCATTTGGCCCATATTCTCAACTTGGATGAAAATGATGCCAACCGTGTGGTCTTCAATGAAATCACCAAGGATGCGGTCAAAAATGCTTTTAAAGAACCTCGTAAGATTGATATGGACTTGGTAGATGCCCAACAGGCTCGTCGTGTCCTAGACCGCTTGGTAGGATATTCGATTTCGCCTATTTTGTGGAAAAAGGTCAAGAAGGGCTTGTCAGCAGGGCGCGTACAGTCTATTGCGCTTAAGTTAATCATTGACCGTGAGAATGAAATTAATGCCTTCCAACCAGAAGAATATTGGACAATTGATGGTGTCTTTAAAAAGGGAACCAAGCAATTTCAAGCTTCCTTCTATGGAGTGGATGGTAAAAAGCTGAAACTGACTAGCAATGATGAGGTCAAGGAAGTCTTATCTCGTCTGACTAGCAAAGATTTTTCAGTGGATCAGGTAGATAAGAAAGAGCGCAAACGCAATGCTCCATTACCCTATACCACTTCATCTATGCAGATGGATGCTGCCAATAAAATCAATTTCCGTACTCGAAAGACCATGATGGTTGCCCAACAGCTTTATGAAGGGATTAATATTGGTTCTGGTGTGCAAGGTTTAATTACCTATATGCGTACCGATTCGACTCGTATCAGTCCAGTGGCGCAAAATGAAGCAGCAAGTTTCATTACGGACCGTTTTGGTAGCAAGTATTCTAAGCATAGTAGCAAGGTTAAAAATGCTTCTGGAGCTCAGGATGCCCACGAGGCTATTCGCCCGTCTAGCGTCTTTAATACACCGGAAAGTATTGCTAAGTATCTGGACAAGGATCAGCTCAAGCTTTATACTCTTATCTGGAATCGTTTTGTAGCGAGCCAGATGACAGCTGCTGTCTTTGATACTATGGCTGTTAAATTGTCTCAAAATGGAGTTCAATTTGCTGCCAATGGTAGCCAGGTTAAGTTTGATGGTTATCTGGCCATTTATAATGATTCTGACAAGAATAAGATGTTACCGGACATGGCTGTTGGAGATGTGGTTAAGCAGGTAAATAGCAAACCAGAGCAACATTTCACTCAACCACCTGCTCGCTATTCTGAAGCGACCCTTATCAAGACCTTGGAGGAAAATGGGGTTGGACGTCCGTCAACCTACGCACCGACCATTGAAACTATTCAGAAACGTTACTATGTTCGTCTTGTAGCCAAACGTTTTGAACCGACAGAGTTGGGAGAAATTGTCAATAAGCTCATCGTT
>CAJZGT010000068.1 GCA_916048145.1 uncultured Streptococcus sp. | reverse complement strand
CTTCATTGACAGAAGATGGCAAGACCATTATCACTCACAACTATGTCAATCTTGCCATGGCAGTTGGGATGGATAATGGATTGATGACACCTGTTGTTTACAATGCTGAGAAGATGAGTCTTTCAGAACTGGTTGTAGCCTTTAAGGATGTTATAGGCCGTACCTTGGATGGTAAATTGGCTCCAAGTGAACTGCAAAATTCAACATTTACTATCAGCAACTTGGGAATGTTTGGCGTTCAGTCCTTTGGTCCTATCATTAACCAACCAAACTCAGCTATCCTTGGTGTCAGTTCAACAATTGAGAAGCCAGTTGTCGTCAATGGTGAAATTGTGATTCGCCCTATCATGAGCCTAGGATTAACCATTGACCACCGTGTTGTAGATGGTATGGCTGGTGCTAAGTTTATGAAAGACTTGAAAGCCTTGATTGAGAATCCGATCTCAATGTTGGTTTAAGTCAGCTATTGTTATTTTAGAGATTTAGAAGGAAGTAAGACATGGCCTTAGAAGTAATTATGCCAAAAGCCGGCGTAGATATGACAGAAGGACAAATCGTCCAATGGAATAAAAAAGTCGGTGAATTTGTAAAAGAAGGAGAAATCCTTTTGGAAATCATGACTGATAAAGTCAGCATGGAATTGGAAGCCGAAGAAGATGGTTATTTGATTGCCATTCTCAAAGGAGATGGTGAAACTGTCCCAGTAACGGAAGTTATCGGTTACCTTGGTGAAGAAGGGGAAAACATCCCAACAGCTGGAGCAGCAGCGCCAGAAGCCAGCCCAGCACCTGCAGCAAGTGCCTCAAACGATGATGGTAAGAGCGATGATGCTTTTGATATCGTTGTGATTGGTGGAGGTCCTGCTGGTTATGTTGCAGCCATTAAAGCTGCCCAACTCGGCGGTAAGGTTGCCCTCGTTGAGAAATCTGAACTCGGCGGAACCTGCTTGAACCGTGGATGTATTCCAACCAAAACCTACCTTCACAACGCTGAAATCATCGAGAATATCGGTCATGCCGCAAACCGTGGTATCGTCATCGAAAATCCAAACTTCACTGTAGATATGGACAAACTCCTTGAAACCAAGTCTAAGGTTGTCAATACTTTGGTTGGTGGAGTTGCAGGTCTTCTTCGTAGCTACGGAGTTACTGTTCATAAGGGAATTGGTACTATCACTAAAGACAAGAATGTCTTGGTAAATGGTTCTGAATTGCTTGAAACCAAGAAAATCATCCTTGCTGGTGGTTCAAAAGTCAGCAAGATCAACGTCCCTGGTATGGAATCTCCACTTGTCATGACCAGCGATGACATCCTTGAAATGAACGAAGTGCCAGAAAGCCTTGTTATCATCGGTGGTGGGGTTGTCGGTATCGAACTTGGTCAAGCCTTCATGACATTTGGTTCAAAAGTAACTGTTATCGAAATGATGGACCGTATCGTTCCAGCTATGGATGCGGAAGTGTCTAAGAATCTTCGCTTGATCCTTGAGCGTAAAGGAATGACCATCTTGACTGGTACTAAACTGCAAGAAATCATCGAGGAAAATGGTCAACTTCGTATCAAGATTGAAGGAAAAGACGATATCATTGCAAATAAAGCTCTTCTTTCAATCGGTCGTGTGCCAGACCTTGAAGGTATTGGAGAGGTTGAGTTTGAATTGGATCGTGGTCGTATCAAGGTCAACGAATACATGGAAACTTCAGTTCCAGGAATTTACGCACCAGGTGATATTAATGGTACTAAGATGTTGGCTCACGCAGCTTTCCGTATGGGTGAAGTTGCTGCTGAAAATGCTCTTAAAGGAAACCATGCTGTTGCTAAGTTGAACTTGACTCCAGCAGCTATCTACACTCTTCCTGAAGTAGCAGCAGTAGGTTTGACAGAGGAACAAGCCCGTGAGAAATACGATGTTGCCATTGGTAAGTTCAACTTTGCTGCTAACGGTCGTGCCATTGCCTCAGATGCAGCTCAAGGTTTCGTTAAAGTTATTGCTGATAAGAAATATGGAGAAATCCTTGGTGTTCATATCATCGGTCCTGCAGCTGCAGAATTGATCAATGAAGCGTCAAGTATTATCGAAATGGAAATTACTGTTGAAGAAATGCTGAAGACTATCCACGGACATCCAACTTACTCTGAAGTGATGTACGAAGCATTTGCGGATGTTCTAGGAATGGCCATCCATTCACCTAAGAAAAAATAAAAGAAAGATAGATTAGACTGGAAAGGTGTTTTCCAGTCTCTATCGTATAAAGGGATATCATGAAATATATTATCAATCATTCAAACGACACTGCCTTTAATATTGCCTTGGAAGAATATGCCTTTAAACACCTTTTGGATGAGGATCAAATCTTCCTACTTTGGATTAACAAGCCATCTATCATTGTTGGTCGTCACCAGAATACCATCGAAGAAATCAACCGTGATTATGTTCGAGAAAATGGTATTGAGGTGGTCCGCCGTATCAGTGGTGGTGGAGCTGTTTACCACGATTTAAATAACCTCAACTACACGATCATCTCAAAAGAAGATGAAAACAAGGCTTTTGACTTTAAGAGCTTCTCAACTCCAGTTATCAATACTTTGGCTCAACTTGGGGTTAAAGCTGAGTTCACAGGTCGTAATGACCTTGAGATTGATGGTAAGAAGTTCTGTGGCAATGCCCAAGCCTATATCAATGGCCGTATCATGCACCACGGTTGCTTGCTCTTTGACGTTGATTTGTCAGTCCTAGCAAATGCCCTCAAGGTTTCAAAGGATAAATTCGAATCAAAAGGTGTCAAATCCGTACGTGCTCGTGTAACCAATATTATCAATGAATTACCAGAAAAAATCACAGTCGAAGAATTCCGTGATTTACTCTTGGAATACATGAAAAAAGAGTACCCAGAGATGACTGAATACGTTTTTTCTGAGGAAGAATTAGCTGAAATTAACCGTATCAAGGATACCAAGTTTGGAACTTGGGACTGGAACTACGGTAAATCACCTGAATTTAACGTCCGTCGTGGAACAAAATTCACTAGTGGTAAGGTGGAGGTCTTTGCTAACGTTACTGAATCAAAAATCCAAGACATCAAGATTTATGGTGATTTCTTTGGTATTGAAGACGTTGCTGCAGTAGAAGATGTCCTTCGTGGAGTGAAATACGAACGCGAAGATGTCCTTAAGGCGCTAGAAACCATTGATATCACACGCTACTTCGCTGGTATTAGCCGTGAAGAAATCGCTGAAGCGGTAGTTGGATAAAACAAAAAGAAGTTGGTTGTAGGACCAGCTTCTTTTTTATAAATTAAATATTACATAATTTATTTTATGTAATTTATAAACTATCCAGAGCATTCTTTTGTTCATCGTTGACGATATGGGTATAGAGGTCAGTGACTTGTGTACTGGCGTGTCCTAGCTGATGGCTGACCAAAACTTGCGATTTAGTTGCGTCATAGAGCCTAGTTGCTAGGGTATGGCGGAGTTTGTGGGGAGTTACACGCACTTTGAAGTCCTCAGAGTACTTAGCAACCATCTTTTCCACGCTAGAAGCATCGATACGATTGGGAACACCTCTATAGAGTGTTAAAAAAAGGGCTGTATCCGTCTTTTCCGTCTTATAGCGTTGATTTCGAATGGCTAGATAATTCTCTAGATAAGGCTTAGCAAAAGCAGCGACATTGACCGAGTCACGTTTGCCACCTTTTCGAGTGACATCAATAACCATCATCTTGAGATTGAGATCTCTTAGATCCAAATTAACAGCTTCAGATAAGCGGACACCAGACGCCAATAGAAGGGCGATAATAGCCAAATCACGTTCTTTATTTTTGTTGAATGATGAGAGAGCTCGATTTGAAAGTTGTTGTGGGTACTCTTGGTCAATATAAGTAAGAAAACCTTCTGTTTCATCGCCTAAAAAGAGTTTTTGCTTGATGTTTTCAGCTCTGGCAGCAAGTGTCTCTTTCTTTTTCTTTGTTGAAACTTTCTTCATTACATTACGATAGAAATAAGGCTCTCCCTGGTCATTTTCAACTTCCTCAGTCAGATACTTGTAAAGACTAGAAAGTGCTGACAAGGTTCGATTGATAGTTGTCTGTGAAAGTCCTTGCTTGGTTGTATTAGCATTCAGCAAAGGACGTTCACGTAGGTAAAGGATAAAGGATTCCATGTCTTTCTTAGACATATTTTCTAAGACAGGTAAAGGAATATCAGATATTTTATCGACGTTTGAGATACCAGACTCCAAAATCCAGCTGAAAAATCGATCGTATTCCTTGAGGTATTCGTACAGGGTTGTAAAACTGTAGGGAACAGCAAGCTTAGATTGGTAGTATTCCAAAACATACCAGGGCATGATTTGTTTTAGTTTGTCGATTCGTTCCAGTAAAATCTCACGTTTCATGTATTTTCTCCATAAATAAGTCTACGAGTAGTATAGCATAGGCTTATATATTTTTCAAGAAAATTATAGTTTTTCGGAAAGATGTTGTAGGAGTTTTTTAAAAAGACTTAAACCTGTATAAAACCGGATCTAAAATTTTTCTTTGATAACTAAAAAATTTTTTTGGAAAAAATAACTAAAAATGTACGTTATCAAAGTGAAAACTGAAATTTTTTAAATGTTCATTTTAGTGAAAATGTACTTTACTAAATCTAAAAAACTTATTAAATCAATGTTTCTATGCTTACAAGGGGTTGGGTAAGGGCTGAAAATGTACTTTATGTATCTAAGCTAGTAGATCAAAAAATGTACTTTATCTTGCCTTAAAATAAAGTACGTTTCGATTATAAAGTACATTTTTCAAAGAGTGTATATTACCCCTTAAACTTAGTTGTATCAAGGGTTTATCTACTGTCTAGGGAAAAGTACAAAAATTTCCAGTTTTCAGATCTAAATCTTTGGAGTTATTATTGTGAATCACTATCTAGTGCTTTTTCTAGCTTCCAAATACTAAACCAGAATGAAATAGTCAACAGAATAAAGAAAATAATAAAGAACTCACCCACTAAACTTCTGTTAATACTACACAACTGAAGAGCTTATAAGGAGCTATGAGATACAAAATACATTGTATAATTGCTATTGTTTTCTTTTTCATAATTTTAATCTTACTGTACAGATTTGATACAGTAAACTCCTTTCTAGCTTTATGCTTCATCATTTCTAACTTGATTATAGTCTTATTTTTACCAAAGCTCAATTATTTGTATGTGAAATATCTTATCTGTAAAAAATAACCGTTCTCATTACTGAAAATCGGTTTTCTAATATATTTAATTAAGAAATTTATTTTTACATAACAAAAATTATGTAATAAAAATTTTGATCTACAACAACAAATCTTTGACTTTCCCAATTTCACTTTTTGGAATAACCAGGTGAATCATATCACCGAGATACATTCTGGTTGAACCGTTAACGGTTTGGCTCTTACCATTATGAACTTGGGTTGTGATGAGGATATTGTGTGGTAGGTTGAGTTCGTGTACTTGTTTTCCTGCTATTTTATATGAAACAGGGATTTCAATGAGGGTGACTTCTCCTTCATCTGTTGCTTCTTCTGGTAGCATTTTTTCCAACATAGCTTCATAGACTGGGGCACCCTTGAGTAAATCCATGATAATATAGGCAACCAAGGTCACTAATCCAAGTGGCATGAGGTTGCGAATATCTCCTACCATTTCAGTTACGAGTATCATTGCAGTTAAGGGAGCCTTGGATATTGCTCCAAAATAGCCACTCATTCCCAGAATGACAAAGATAGGAAACTGCTCTTGACTAACAAGTCCAAGATTGACACAAATAACACCAACTAGGGCACCAAGTAAGGACCCAAGCGCCAAAATTGGTAGGAAAATTCCTCCTGGAAGCCCACTTCCATAACTAATCATACTCCAAACAAAACGAATCAAAAAGTAAGCTAATAGAACTTGAAAACTAAAATCTTGCTCAGTTAGGGAAAGAACAAGTTGATTTCCACCACCAAGGATTTGAGGTAAGAAAATTCCCACTGGTATGATGAGAATGAAGGCCAGAATTGGATAATAAGCTCTATCCAAACGGATTTTTTGACCTATCCAGTCATAAACTCTACCGACATTGAGTACAGCTTTTTCATAGAGAAAACCAGAAAGTCCTAAAAAAATTCCCATAAGGAGGTAAATCCAATACTGATCAAGTGTCATGAGAGGGATGTTATCTGGCATATCCAGTACGGGTGTTAGGCCAAATATGAGCAGTGAGACAAAGTTTGCTACGAGACTAGCTGCGAGAGTAGATACCCAGAAAAAGCGTGAAAAATGATGATAAACTTCTTCTACCACAAAGAGAAGTCCTGCAATCGGTGCATTAAAGGCTGCAGCTAGTCCTGCAGCTGCACCACTAGCAATCAAGGAACGTTCCTCTACTGGACTGGATTTGAGCCACTTGGCAATACCTTTTCCACCAACTGCTCCAAGTTGAATACTGGGTCCCTCACGCCCCAGCATGAGTCCACTGGCAATGGCAAGAATTCCTAGCACATATTTTTTCCAAAGAACGCCCCACCAGTTGAGGGTCATGAGGCCTTTCAGTTCGGCTTCGACTTGAGGGATTCCTGAGCCTTTGATATCTTTTTCTGAACGTGTCAGTTTAGCACTAATCCAGCAGATGAGTACGTAAAATAAAACCAGTATAAAAAGATTGCGCACTAGGTGCGCTTGATCTTGATAAAGTCCTTGTATCAGGTGGAAGCCTTTTTCGATTGAAAACCGAAAAGATCCAACGATGATTCCAACGACGAGACCGACAATGATTCCTCGTCCAACTTGGGATAATATGGTGCTTGAGGCAAAGGCAAATTCTTTCTTGGAACTGAGTGTTTCTGACTGTTCCTCCATAATCATTCCTTCTAACTTAACTTTCTTTTTCTCCTGAAACCAGTGATTTAACGGGTTCAAAGCTGGTTCGGTGAATTGGGGTAACTCCTA
>CAJZGT010000067.1 GCA_916048145.1 uncultured Streptococcus sp. | reverse complement strand
GATTAATCTTTGGATAATGGCGGATTCTTGAATTGGGTCTGCCTTTTCATTTTGAGGATAGCAAAAAGACTGCAATTGATGCAGACTTTTCTTTTTATTTGAGATAACGTTGAAGGAATTCTTTTGTTCGGTCTTCTTTAGGATTGGTGAAGAGGTCTTCTGGTTTACCTTCTTCAGTAATTACACCCTTATCCATAAAGATAACACGGTGAGAGACATCACGGGCGAATTCCATTTCGTGGGTTACGACAATCATAGTCAAGCCTTCTTGAGCCAGATCTTGCATGATTTTGAGGACTTCTCCAACCATTTCTGGATCGAGAGCTGATGTTGGTTCATCAAAGAGAATAGCGTCAGGATTCATTGAAAGAGCGCGAGCGATGGCTACACGTTGTTTTTGACCACCTGAGAGTTGTTTTGGTTTGGCTTGCCAGTAGCGTTCTCCCATGCCGACTTTTTCCAAGTTTTCTTTGGCAATCTTTTCAGCTTCTGTACGTTCACGTTTAAGGACAGTTGTCTGAGCGACGATTGTATTTTCAAGCACGTTGAGATTTTCAAAGAGGTTAAAGGATTGGAAAACCATTCCCAACTTTTCACGGTATTGCGTGAGGTCATAGCCTTTTTCGAGGACGTTTTGTCCATGATAAAGGATTTGTCCATCAGTTGGTGTTTCAAGTAGGTTAATGGAGCGTAGGAAGGTTGATTTCCCGCTTCCAGAGCTTCCGATGATAGAGATGACCTCTCCCTTGTGGACAGTGAGTGAAATGTCTTTTAGCACTTCGTTTTGTCCATAGGATTTTTTGAGGTGTTTAATTTCAAGGATTGCTTGTGTCATTATTTCAAATCCTCCGTTTGCATTTGGTTAGCACCTGTAGTATAGGTATCCATGTCCATTCGACGTTCGATGAAGCGTAGGATACGTGTTACGGTGAAGGTGAGGACAAAGTAAATCACGGCGATGATTGTAAATGTCTGGAAGTATTGATAGGTTTGTGTTGCCACGGTATTTCCTGAGAAATAAAGTTCGACAACAGAGATAACGTTCAATACAGATGTATCTTTGATATTGATGACAAATTCATTACCCGTTGCTGGTAGGATGTTGCGTACTACTTGAGGTAGGACAACCTTACGCATGGTTTGGTTATGAGTCATACCAAGAGCAGTCGCAGCTTCAAATTGTCCCTTGTCAACTGCTAGGATACCACCACGAACGATTTCAGTCATGTAGGCACCAGTGTTGATCGAAACGATGAAGATAGCAGCTAGTGTACGGTCAAGGTTGATACCGAAAGCTTGGGCAGTTCCATAGTAGATAACCATCGATTGAACGATCATTGGCGTACCACGGAAAATTTCAATGTAGACATTGAGGATCCAGCCGACTAGTTTTTGTAGGCTGTAAATGGCTTTATTTTCAGATAGAGGAGCAGTACGGAAGACACCAATGGCAAGTCCAATAATGAGACCTGTGATGGTTCCGATGATAGAGATTAAAAGAGTGATACCAGCACCACGCAAGAGTTGTTGCCAGTTTTCAGAAAGAATTTTAGCGACTTGGCTAAAGAAACTACTGCTAGTCTCTTCAGTTGTTGTAGCTTCGGCAGGTTGCTCTTTGATCATACGATCCATCAAGGCAACTTGGTCATCTTTTGAAATGGTTTCAATGCTGGCATTGATTTGGCTAATACGGTTGTCATCTTTACGAAGTCCAATGGCAATAGCTGTATTTTCCTCCCCCGTTTTGAAACCAGGTTCTACTTGGACCATCTTAAACTTAGAGTTCGCAGCTTCAGCGGTCAGAGCTTCTGGGCGCTCAGAAACATAGGCATCGATGACACCAGCTTCAAGAGCTTGGCGCATTTGAGCGAAGTCTCCCATGGCTGTTTCTTTTTTAGCACCTGGGATTTGTGCAATCAAGTCGTAAAGGTAAACACCTTGTTGAGAAGTGATTTTCGCACCATTAAAGTCATCCAAAGATTTAGCATTTGCGTAGGCAGAATCTTTTTTGACAAGCAAAACTGGTTCGCTAGTGTAGTAGCTGCTTGAAAAGGCAATTTCTTGTTTGCGTTCGGCAGTAGGACTCATACCTGCGATAATCATGTCAATCTTACCAGAAGTAAGGGCAGGAACTAGACCTTCCCACTTTGTTTTAACAACCAAAGGTTCTTTACCTAAGTCCTTAGCGATTTTCTTGGCGATTTGAACATCGTATCCGTTAGCATACTGGTTAGTTCCATCGATTTTGACAGCCCCATTGCTATCATCGTCCTGAGTCCAGTTAAAGGGAGCATATGCCGCTTCCATCCCGATGCGTAAATATTCATCGGCTTGGGCAACATTGACAAATCCCAGCATCAGCAAGAGACTTGTGAAAATAGATAAGTATATTTTTCTCATGATTTCTCCTATTTCTAATCTATTAAAAAATAACTGTCTCCTATTTTATCGAAAAAAACTCTATTTTTCAATATAGGTAAGCCCTTACTTGAGAAAAAATGATATAATGATAGCAAAGATAAAAAGGGGGCTTAGTTGATGAAAAAAACTTTTTTCTTACTGGTCTTAGGCTTGTTTTGCCTTCTGCCATTCTCTGTTTTTGCCATTGATTTCAAGATAAACTCTTATCAAGGTGATTTGTATATTCATGCAGACAATACAGCAGAATTTAGACAGAAGATAGTTTACCAGTTTGAGGAGGACTTTAAGGGTCAAATTGTGGGACTTGGACGTGCTGGCAAGATGCCTAGTGGATTTGACATTGATCCTCATCCAACGGTTCAGGCCGCGAAAAACGGTGCTGAACTAGTAGACGTTACTAGCGAAGTGACAGAAGAGGCGAATGGTTACACTGTGAAAGTTTATAATCCAGGTCAGGAGGGCGACATAGTTGAAGTTGACCTAACATGGAATTTAAAAAATTTGCTTTTTCTATATGATGACATCGCTGAATTAAATTGGCAACCTCTGACAGATAGTTCAGGAGCTATTGGAAAGTTTGAATTTCATGTAAGGGGAGACAAGGGAGCGGAAAAACTCTTTTTCCATACAGGCAAACTTTTTAGAGAGGGAACGGTTGAAAAGAGTAATCTTGATTATACTATCCGTTTAGACAATCTTCCGCCTAAGCGTGGAGTTGAATTGCATGCCTATTGGCCTCGGACCGATTTTGCTAGCGCTAGGGATCAGGGATTGAAAGGGAATCGTTTAGAAGAGTTTAATAAGATAGAAGACTCGATTGTTAGAGAAAAAGAGCAAAGTAAACAACTCGTTACTTGGGTCTTCCCTTCCATACTTTCCATCTCTCTGTTATTGAGTGTTTGCTTCTATTTCATCTATAGAAGAAAGACCACTCCTTCCGTCAAATATGCCAAAAATCATCGTATCTATGAACCACCAATGGAATTAGAGCCTATGGTTTTATCAGAGGCTGTCTACTCGACCTCCTTGGAGGAAGTGAGTCCCTTGGTCAAGGGAGCTGGAAAATTCACCTTTGATCAACTTATTCAAGCTACCTTGCTAGATGTGATAGACCGTGGGAATGTCTCTATCATTTCAGAAGGAGATGCAGTTGGCTTGAGGCTAGTAAAAGAAGATGGTTTGTCCAGTTTTGAGAAAGACTGCCTAAATCTGGCTTTTTCAGGCAAAAAAGAAGAAACTCTTTCCAATTTGTTTGCGGATTACAAGGTATCTGATAGTCTTTATCGTAGAGCAAAAGTTTCTGATGAAAAACGGATTCAAGCAAAGGGGCGTCAGCTCAAATCTTCTTTTGAAGAAGTATTGAACCAGATGCAAGAAGGAGTGAGAAATCGGGTTACCTTCTGGGGGCTTCCGGATTACTATCGTCCTTTAACTGGTGGGGAAAAGGCCTTGCAAGTGGGTATGGGACTCTCTACTATCTTGCCTTTATTTATCGGATTTGGTTTGTTCTTGTACAGTTTGGATGTTTATGGCTATCTTTACATCCCCTTGCCAATACTTGGTTTTCTAGGTTTGGTTTTGGCTGTTTTCTATTATTGGAAGCTTCGATTAGATAATCGTGATGGTGTCCTAAATGAAGCAGGAGCAGAAGTCTACTATCTCTGGACCAGTTTTGAAAATATGTTGCGTGAGATTGCACGATTGGATCAGGCTGAGCTGGAAAGTATTGTGGTCTGGAATCGCCTCTTGGTTTATGCGACTTTATTTGGCTATGCAGACAAGGTCAGTCATTTAATGAAGGTTCATCAGATTCAAGTGGAAAATCCAGATATCAACCTTTATGTAGCTTATGGCTGGCACGGTATGTTTTATCATTCAAGCGCGCAAATGAGCCATTATGCCAATGTCGCAAACACAGCAAGTACCTATTCCGTATCTTCTGGAAATGGAAGTTCTGGTGGTGGCTTCTCCGGAGGTGGCGGTGGTGGCAGTATCGGTGCCTTTTAAAGAGAGATGTCACAGACTGAAAAAATATGCTATAATGGAAGATAGAAAAAGGAGTAATCTATGTATCTTATTGAAATTTTAAAATCTATCTTCTTCGGGATTGTTGAAGGAATTACGGAATGGCTGCCGATTTCAAGTACAGGTCACTTGATTTTAGCAGAGGAATTTATCCAATACCAAAATCAGAGTGAATCCTTTATGTCCATGTTTAATGTCGTGATTCAGCTTGGTGCTATTTTAGCAGTTATGGTGATTTACTTTAACAAGCTCAATCCCTTCAAACCGACTAAGGACAAGCAGGAAGTTCGTAAGACTTGGAGACTATGGTTGAAGGTCTTGATTGCGACTTTGCCTTTGCTTGCTGTCTTTAAGTTTGATGATTGGTTTGATACCCACTTCCATAACATGGTTTCAGTTGCTCTCATGTTGATTATTTATGGGATTGCCTTTATCTATTTGGAAAAGCGCAATAAAGCGCGTGCTATCGAACCAAGTGTAACAGAGTTGGACAAGCTTCCTTATACGACAGCTTTCTATATTGGACTCTTCCAAGTTCTTGCCCTTTTACCAGGGACAAGCCGTTCTGGGGCAACGATTGTCGGTGGTTTGTTGAATGGAACCAGTCGTTCTGTTGTGACAGAATTTACCTTCTATCTTGGAATTCCTGTTATGTTTGGAGCTAGCGCATTAAAGATTTTCAAATTTGTAAAAGCAGGACAACTCTTGAACTTTGGGCAATTGTTCTTGCTCTTGGTTGCGATGGGAGTAGCTTTTGCAGTCAGCATGGTGGCTATTCGTTTTTTGACCAGCTATGTGAAAAAACACGACTTTACCCTTTTCGGTAAATACCGTATCGTACTCGGTAGTGTCTTGTTGCTCTATAGTTTTGTGCGTTTGTTTGTATAAGAAAAAACCTTGAAGGGTCAACTCTTCAAGGTTTTAAAATCCAGTCACGGTAATCCCCAGCAGGCGGATACCTCTTTCTTTCTCGCTTAATTCTTCATAGAGTTGCAGGGCTATTTGACTTATCTGACTAGCATCCTGTGTTTTTTGAGCAAGACTTTTTCGTTTAGTAAGAGTTGAAAAGTCCTCGTAGCGGATTTTCAAAATGACAATTTTTCCAGCTTTTTCTTGCTGACTGAGATGGAGAGCGACTCTTTCTGATAGGAGAGTCAGCTCTTTTTTGATGTCTTCCTCGGCACGGAGAATCTTTCCATAGGTTTTCTCCTTCCCGATTGATTTACGGATGCGATTGTATTTGACGGGAGAATTGTGGATACCTCGAGCCTTTCGATAAAGGTCATAACCCAGTTTACCAAAACGATCTATCAGAGTCACTTCAGGAACTTCAAGTAGGTCAGCGCCAGTAAAAACGCCCATTTGATGAAGACGTTCTACCGTCTTTTTTCCTACTCCATGAAACTTGGAAATGTCCATTTGTTTGAGAAAATCTTCAGCTTGGTCAGGTAGAATCACTGTCAAACCGTGTGGTTTTTGATAATCGCTAGCCATTTTAGCTAAGAACTTGTTGTAGGAAATACCAGCAGAAGCAGTTAGATGGAGTTCTTGCCAGATATCCTCTTGAATGAGGCGAGCGATTTTGACTGCTGACTTGATACCGAGTTTATTTTCTGTTACATCCAAATAGGCTTCGTCAATACTCATAGGTTCAATCAAATCTGTATAGCGCTTAAAAATAGCTCGAATCTGGAGTCCCACAGATTTGTATTTCTCATAATTCCCTGAGATAAAGACAGCCTGGGGGCAACGCTCATAAGCTTCCTTGGAACTCATGCCAGAATGGACACCAAAAGCTCTTGCCTCATAGCTACAGGTAGAAACGACTCCCCGTCCACCTGTTTGCCGAGGGTCGCTTCCAATAATGACAGGTTTTCCTCTGAGTTTAGGATTATCCCTGATTTCTACCGCAGCAAAAAAGGCATCCATGTCAATATGGATGATTTTTCTTGACAAATCATTTAACAAAGGAAAAATCAACATGCCTAGCACCTTTTTACTACTTATTTTCTTTTATTATACCTTTTTTCTGAAAAAAAGAACTTTATTTTTTCAAAAATATAATACAGTTTGGGGCAAAATATAGACTGTTTTAGAAAAGAAAGTGTAAAAATAGGGATTTTTCGCTTGTTGAAATCGGTTACTGTATGGTATACTTGTCTCATGAATGTAACAGATGACTGTTACTAGAAAGAAAAAAGAGGACATTAACATGGTTGTTAAGACAGTTGTTGAAGCACAAGATATTTTTGATAAAGCTTGGGAAGGCTTCAAAGGCGTAGATTGGAAAGAAAAAGCAAGTGTATCACGCTTCGTACAAGCTAACTACACACCTTACGATGGAGACGAAAGCTTCCTTGCAGGACCAACAGAACGTTCACTTCACATCAAAAAAATTGTAGAAGAAACTAAAGCACACTACGAAGAAACTCGTTTCCCAATGGACACTCGTCCAACATCTATTGCTGATATCCCTGCAGGATTTATCGACAAAGAAAATGAAGTTATCTTCGGTATCCAAAACGATGAACTCTTCAAATTGAACTTCATGCCAAAAGGTGGTATCCGTATGGCTGAAACTACTTTGAAAGAAAATGGATACGAACCAGACCCAGCTGTTCACGAAATCTTCACTAAATACGTAA
>CAJZGT010000066.1 GCA_916048145.1 uncultured Streptococcus sp. | reverse complement strand
CTGTACGTTTGAAACGTTTAGCTGATGCGCGGTGTGTTTTTTGTTTTGGCATGATTTTTTCTCCTTTATTTAACTTTCTGACAATTATTTTTTGTCAGTCGCTGGCGCCAATTGCATGAACATTTGACGTCCATCCATTTTAGCACGTTGTTCGATGATGGCAATATCTTGAGTTGCTTCAGCAAACTCGGCTAAAACTTTTGCACCAATCTCTTTATGGGTAATCATACGACCCTTAAAGCGAATAGATACCTTAACCTTATTTCCTTTTTCAAGGAATTTGCGTGCATTGCGAAGTTTTGTATCAAAGTCACCCTTGTCAATAGTTGGACTTAGACGAACTTCTTTCACAGTAACAACACTTTGTTTTTTACGTTGTTCTTTTTGCTTCTTCTGGTACTCAAATTTGAACTTACCGTAGTCCATAATTTTTGCAACAGGCGGTTTGGCTTGGGGTTGAATCAATACTAGGTCAACATTAGCGTTATCAGCCAAAGCTTGCGCTTCACTGAGTGGCTTGATGCCTAGCTGTTCTCCTTCAAGACCAATCAAGCGAACTTCACGTACACGAATCTCATCATTGATGAATAAGTCTTGCTTTGCTATGGTTTTCACCTCTTTTGTTTTATTAGAGAAAAACAATAGCGGACTCGTAAATATACAAGCCCGCACGTTATGATAGCGTTTCTTAGAAACTTTTCATCCGTAGGGCCAGGCAACTTAATGTCACAAGGCGAGAAGCTCTCACTTCTGCTTTTCTCAACTTTTATATGATACCAAGTTTTCTAGCCCTTGTCAAGATAAAAAGTTATTTTTTTGAAAAGTTTGTGTTTGTATTTTGGATTGGTTTTCGAATCAAAAAGAGAGAATCCAGTTGATTCCCTCTCTATGTTAGTTTTTACTTATTTTCCCTATAGGAAAGCTAGGATCTATTAAAAAATTCTTTTTTCTGTGAACTTCCCCATCTTTCAATAAATAGAATTCCCACTAACAAAAGGATAATCAGGCAAGGAAGTAAGACCATCCCCATGCTCCAATTCAGATTGACATTATCAATTTGCTTAGGTAATCTTCCAGACAAAATCTCCACTGAACGCAAGTAAGTAAAGGGAATCAGATGTGCAATCCTTTGAAGAGGATGAATTGTTTGGATGCCAAACAATAGGCCAACAATCCCAATGAGTGAAAGAAAGAGGACAGGCATTTTTTGCTTGAAAAAGTAAGCAATCAAGTACACTACTTCCACAATGACGATAAAGGATAAGAAAGCTAAGAACAAGCCAGGAAATAACACATCTTGTATCTTTCCAATAGTTACCTCTTGATTCACTAAGCTATAAATCGGGTAGGGATAATCTAACTGTCCAAAACCACTTATCAGACTTCCCACTAGAAAAGAAAATCCGCTGATTCCGATAAACAGCACAGTTACATAGCCCACTCCAACTCCAAGGGAGGACATGGCAAATGCCACTTTTGAAAAAGGATATAACTGAGCTGTATCCAGATGATTTTGATACCTTTCTGCAAATAGTTGCGTTAGCATAAAAATAATAGCAACCACAAACAAGCTTGGGATGATAGCCTCTAAAATCCAGACAATCTGATCAATCCCGTAGGTCGGATAAACTAAATTGTGCGCTTTTATGTTCAAGGGATATAGGGCTTGGTAAGTCTTTCGTTCGCGGTCAACCGCCATTTTTAAGTCAGAACTAGCAGTCGGTTCCTTTGATAAAATTTCATAACTCTTCTCTACATCTTGCCACTGCAAATAGTAGGCTTCTTTCCAGCGCCCTTCTTTTAACAAAGCCAGAATTTCTTTCTTTTGCGTCAAAAGATTTTTTTGCGAGTCTAAATTTTCTTTAGCAAACTGGTATTCCTCCGAGCTGGTGTCAGATATTTGGGAGAGTTTCTCTTCATATTCATTGATGATTCTCTCATCTTTTACAAGACGGGTTTCCAACTCGCTCTCCAAGCTGACGGAGTTTGCAGTCTGACTATTAAAATAAAAGGTAACACCGAGTCCAGATACAAATAAAGCTAAGATAATCCAGTTTAAGCGACTTTTGAAAACTTTTTTCAATAAAAATAGACTAACATCTTTCATAAACTAAACCTCTTCTATCTGCCCCTGATTAATGGTTACTACTCTATCGCAGACATCAACCAACTCTTCCTTATAGTGGGAACTTAAAAGAACCAGCTGTTCTTGTCTATCGATTTGTACTAGCCTATCAAAAAACTTCTGTCGATAATACTCATCTAAGCCATTTGTAATCTCATCCATAAGCCAGCATTTCGCCTGACTGAGGAAATACATGGCAATCACCAAGCGTTGCTTCATGCCTAAGGAATACTTGCGAATGGGAAGGCTGATATAGTCAGACATTTCCCAGTAGGCAATTTCATCCCTCAAGTTCAGACCTGACTTCCAGATGTTTTTGATAAGACGAAGGTAGTCCATCCCACTTAAGTTTTCATCCAGCCATTCAATACTCTCATAATAAAATAAAGAAGGAGGGGCTACAATATTTCCGCTACTTATAGGAATTAAATTGCTAATGGCGCGGAACAGTGTCGTCTTTCCAGAGCCATTTATAGCAAGAATACCATAAATCCTACCCTTTTCAAATGTAAAATCAACATCTTGTAAGATGACTTGTCGCGTTTTTAAGGTCACATGAGTAAGCTGCAACATATATAGTCCTCCTTTTTCTCACTCTTTAGAGATTAATAGCCTCCGCTGTAGTAGTTTAGTACCTCATAACGATTGTAATTCAAACCAGAACCAACTTTATACTCAGAATAGCTATCATAACGATACCATAACAGGGGATTAATATAGTTATATCACTGGCAATTTATACTAGTCTTATAGTAGGTATCACAATCATATCTATAACTTTTAGTGACTGTCACAGCAGATACACTGGACTGAAAAAGACCAATAATCATAAACTAACTAATTAAACGATTTTTAATGGTTTTATATCATCAACATTGAATACGCTTTCATTATATCGTTTTTATCATTATTATGCAACAGATTTTTAGTTTATTTTACTAATATATAGTATTTATCCTTTCTATCGAACGCTTTCGATTTTCCAACTATTCCACCCTTTAAAGCGTATAGCTCCTTGCTGGTCAGTTCGATATACTTTGCTATTTATAGTTTCCAGTCGGGTCAGGGTTTCCTGATGGGGGAGTTTCGTTCGATTGTTCTTTCCAACTGAGATGAGAGTAAGCTCTGGTTTGAGTTTTTCTAGAAATGCTGAACTTGATGACTTTTTAGAACCATGTTGGGCAGCTTTCAAAACATCCACCTCTAGGTTAGGATATTGCCTCAGCAAGCCCTTCTCTCCTTTCTCCTCCAAATTTCCTGTGAATAGAAAGTGCTTATCCAAAAGTTTTCCATACAGAACCAGGGAATCTTCATGACCTCCGTCTCCAATTTTCCTTGGAGATAGGACTTCTAACTGACTTCCAAAAATTTGCAAGCCCTCTCCTACTGTCACACTGCGAACCTTGGTTTGAGTCGCCTGCAGTTCTACCACAAATTCCTTCTGTTTCAGACTGCCTTTTGATACTAAGATCTCCCCTACATGGAAAGCCTTGGTCACCTCCAACAAATCTCAAACATGTTCCTTGTCCGTGTTGGTCAAAATCAGCTGGTCAATCTTGGCTACTCCACGACTTTTGAGATAGGGTATCAAGCTTCGCTGGGCATTGCTGGTCGTCGCCTTTTCTTGCCATTTTTCAATTTTCTTATCAGATTCTGCCTTGCCACCTACATCTATGAGAATGGTTTTCCCAGTTACATCCCGTAGGAAAATACTTTCGCCTTGCCCAATATCCAGCATGGTGATTTCATTTTCCAGTGGATACTTGGTCAGGAAAAAGAGACCTGTAATCAATAAGCTCAACACTGCTAGACTTTTAATGTTTTTCCTCAAATCATAGACCAAAGCCAAGGAAATTAACAATAAAATTAAAAGCCATGCATTGGGCTGTCCAAAAACCAGGGGTCTGCTTGCCACCTGTGAGACCAAGCGAATAATCCCCTCTAACCATTCAAAGATAAAGTTCAGCTGAATGACTGAATAGAGAAAGGAAAGGGCAAATAAGATAGACAGGAGCGGTAAAAAAACCAAATCAAAAAGAAAGGAAAAGACAAAGGTCAAGAGGATGGACCAAGGTTGAAATTCCGCAAAATAGAAGGATAGAATGGGTAATATGCCCAAGGAGATGACTAGACTTTCTCTAGCAACAGCCTTGAGCCCCTCTCCTTCTTTGCTGGTCATGGTCAAGATAAAAGCGTAGGCACAGGACAAGACACCTCCCGCCGTCAGGAAAAAGTTGGGCATGACGATAAAGAGTACAAGCACAGTCAAGGCAAAATTATCCAAGCCCTTAACCCCATGTTGAGCCAGTAACTTTTGCAAGAGACTGCGAATGACTGAAGCTGAAAATCCTGTCAGACCAGCATAGATAAGGGAAAAGGGATAAGTCATCCATTTCAACTTTTCTTGGGTCAAGCCCAATCGCAAGAGAAGTTTCTTAAAGCCATCCATGAAAAAGCCTACCTGCATACCCGACAAGGCAAAGAGGTGGATAATTCCTAAACTAGAATAAAGCTCATTCATCTCCTCAAAATCTGTGTCCAGATGCCCTAACAAGAGCCCTGTCATGTAATTGCGCATAGGGTCTGGAAAGTGTGTCTTAATCCAAACTACAGCCCTTCGACGTAAGCTGGACAGGTTTTCACCTATATTCCAACTACTAACCTTTTGAAGTGACTGGATACTCTTGATAGTCAGTATCTGGTAAATTCCCTGAGTTTTCAGATAAGCTTGGTAATCAAAGCCACCAAAATTTCTCTGCCCGTCTGGCTCCGAAAGTTTTCCTTCTAGTTCTAAATCATGAAGGGCTGTTAAAGCTTGAAAGGTTTCTTTCTCCTCCTCGGATTGGAGTTTATAATAGATTTGAAAAATGCGTCCATCAAACTTGCCACGAAAGGATAGACTGTCACCATTGATCTTAATAGTGTCGGGCAGAATCCGTACCCTTTCAACAGAAGCCGCCAAATGTTGACTCGCTTGGCTCTGTTGCCAATTTTGAAACAGAAACCAGAATCCAAAGATTCCACAAATCACTAGAACTTTTCCAGCAGATTTCCAAGGAAATTGGAAAAAGAGACAGACTAGCAGAAAAACGAAGCCCAATAAAGCAAGATAGGACGCTGAGAAAATAGCGTAATAAATCCAGAGTAACAGAAAACTCAGGTAAATTAGGGGAATAGGGAAATTCTTAGTCCACTGTAACATAGTCTTTTAGCTTTTCTATTGTTTTGGTACCAATGCCTGAGACTTTCTTGAGTTCCTCAACCGACTTGAACTTGCCATTTGTTTCACGGTGGTCAATAATATCCTGAGCTCGTTTTCCTCCTAGCCCCTTGACCTGTTTAAGTTCTTCCAGACTGGCCTTGTTGAGATTGACCTTCTTTTCCTTGCTTGTTAAAGAAGTCGTCCCAGAAGCAGTCTGTTGACTAGCTGATTCTTCTCCCTTAGTTGGGACATAAACCAGAGCCTCATCACTAATTTTCTGAGCTAGATTAAGTGCCTTGCTGTCTGCTTGCTCTGTCAAGCCACCTGCCTTCTGAACAGCGTCATTTACTCGACTACCTACTGGCAAGTCATAAATTCCTGGCGATTTAACAGCACCTTTGACATCTACCGTAATTAAATCTTGTTCAACCGGTTCTTCCTTTTCTTCCTTCTTCACATCCTTTTCGGTCGATGAATCCTTGGAAACAGCTGCAACTTCTGATTGCAAATTCGTTTCCTTGACAGGTGTGTGTGGAGCTGGCTTTAGCAGGAAAAATCCGCCAATAACCAAGCCCAGACCAGTACAGATGACAATGATTTTATACTCTTTAATTTTCTCGATAATTGCTTCCATATTTTCTCCTCTCTTAGATTATTCGTAAGAGGAAGAAAAAACAGTTGAAAATTTCTTCTCAACTGCTTATTTATTTGCAAAATAGTCTTCCTTGGTCAAGACATAATGAACTCTTGTCACGATTCGGCCTTTTTCATGCTGGTCCATACAAGCATAAGCTTCTTCGTGGGAAAAACGCATTCCTGATTTCTCCATGACCTTTCCTGACGCGGGATTAGCCTTATCGTGTAAAGCAACTAACTTATTCATTCCTATCTTCTCAAAAGCTAGCTCAATTACGGCACGATTGGCTTCTGTCGTCAATCCTTGATTCCAATACTTTTTATTGATAATGTAGCCAATAGCTGCCTTCTTAAGAACAGGATCAATCTTGTGCAAGTCAATGGTTCCAATAAACTGACCATTGCTTTTTAGCTCTATTCCCCAACGGCCTAATGGATTGGCTAGATAAAACTGAGCAATATTATTTTTAGTTTCTTCTACATTTTGATTGGTTGGAAAAGTGTAGCGCGTATTTTCTCTGTCTGAGGCATAGTCAAACATTTCTTTCGCATCATCCAAGGTTACAGGTCTAAGCAATAAATGCTCTGTCTCCACTATTGGATACTGAGCTAGTTTTAAAAAGATTGATTCCATATATTTCTTCCACTTAAAACATTTCTAATCTAACATAAGGATATTGAATGAAACATTTAAAAAGCAAACTTATAGTAGATTTAAATAAAATATGAACAAATCGATTAGGAGAGTCAAATTAATTTCTAGAAATGTTTTAGCAGTCACGACGTACTATGCTAGCTTCAATCTACTATAGACTTAGCATTGAGATAACTTTAAGTACAAAAGAACTATCCTTCAGATAGAGGTTGAGGATCTAATTCTTCACTCTCTTCATTCTTGACCGATGCTGGTTCATAAGCTCGAATAATCTGAGCGACAACTGGATGGCGAACCACATCCTTAGCTGAAAAATGAACAAAGTCAATCTGGTGAATGTTCTTGAGTTTCCCCTGAGCATCAATCAAACCGGACTTGACATTCCGTGGCAGGTCAATCTGACTGATATCTCCATTGACAATCATTTTAGAGTTAAAGCCTAAACGAGTTAAGAACATCTTCATCTGCATGATAGTCGTATTTTGCGCCTCATCGAGAATGACAAAGGCATCATCCAAGGTCCGTCCACGCATGTAGGCAA
>CAJZGT010000065.1 GCA_916048145.1 uncultured Streptococcus sp. | reverse complement strand
CTAATATTGTTGCTTTCGGTGGTGCAATCCTAGGTATCAATTTCATTAACAACATTGTAGATGAATTTATCAATACCAAGTACAAACCAAGTCCTGAAAAAGAGGAATTGATTTCGAAAATTGATAAACTATCTGAAGTGAGTCCAGATGTAGCTGCCAATGATCATATCTTCGATGAAGAGAATGCCAAGTGGAATCGTGGAGAATATCACGATTAACTTGCATTCCTTCTTATATATTTTATCTAACCTTGAGGATAACTAACTCAAGGTTATTTTTACGTCATCAAAAAAGTCTAGAGATATTACTATCACTAGACTGAATATTTTTTACAATTTGAGTGCTACACGCGTTCTTTCCATGAAGTCGCTGTTGTTTGAAGAACCTTGTTGAGTTCATCAATGTTTTCAAAACCAGTTGTGCGAAGCCATTCGCGAGCTGCTGTTTCACCATCTTTGATGTAAGCTTCAACTGATCCAGCCCATGTAGCACGGCCACAAAGAACTCCGTTAAAGTTTGCACCTGATTCATGAGCAAATACCAGAGTATCTTGGAAGAGTTTAGCTGATACACCAGCACTCAAGTAGATGTATGGCAAGTTAGTTGCTTCATCTTGTGCTTTGAAGAATGCTGCTGCTTCTTCACGTGTATAAACTACTTCACCTTCAGCGAAGCCTTCAACATATTTAATGTTTACAGGAACTTCTACTTTCAAGACATCAATGTTAAAGCGTGGGTCTGAGAAGACTTTCATAGCACCGATAACTTTGTGTGGTTTTACTTTAGCGTATTCTACAGAACCAGCGTCAGCAATTTTTTCATCGTAAGCAAGGATTTCAAGGAAGAATGGAATATCTTCAGCCACACACTCAGAACCGATACGTTCAATGTAAGCTTGTTTTTCTTGGTTGAGTTCATCTGAACTATCTACATCATAGTAAAGCAAGAATTTAACTGCATCTGCACCTTCTTCTTTGATACGTTTTGCAGACCAAACATCCAAGCAGTCAGGCAAGCGTTTTGTGCTTGTTGTGTCATAACCTGTTTTTTCATAAGCAAGGAGAAGACCAGCTTTTTCATCAAGAGCTTTAGTCGCTGGAAGTCCATACTCAGGGTCAAGAAGCATTGATGAAGCGTATTTAGTCAATTCATCTGCTACCAAGACTTTCAGTTCTTCCATTTGAGCTACAGTTGGTTCTTCTGTTTGGTGTTGAGCCATGAGGCGTTTCAAAGCACCACGTTGGTCAAATGCAAGAGCTGAGATGATTCCATTTTCATCAGAAAGTTTTTCTAAGCGTGCACGTTTTTGTTCTGTTAAAGCCATTTTATACCTCTTTTACTATTAATTGATCATATAGAGCTTGATAGTTAGCCATGTTGACATGACCAGTCATTTTTTCTTGAGCATTGAGCATACCAAGGACATTTGCCTTGATGAGTAATTCTGCATCCGATTCTTTATGAAGAAGTCCTGAAGAAATTCCTGCTACAGTAGAATCTCCAGATCCGACAGGGTTGACTACCTGAATTCTAGGAATATCAACCTTGTAGAAAGTGTCACCATGTTTGGCAAAAGCACCGTTGGCACCAAGTGAAACGATAATCCATTCAATACCTGCAAATAAAGGTTCTTGAAGTACTTCTTTTAATTCATCCAAATCCTCAGAAACTTCTCTTCCTAGAAGTTGAGATAATTCCTCATTATTTGGTTTGATGACTGTTGGTTTATGTGGTGATTCAAGAACAGCCTGAAGTGCTGCACCAGAGCAATCCAAGACAACAGGCTTGCCAGCTTGATTAGCAAGTTCTACCAAGCTCGCATAGTAATCAACTGGAAGCCCAGCTGGCAGACTACCTGAGATAGCTACTACTTCAACTGAGCCCAAGAGTTTTTTGAAATGTTCCAAAAACTCTTGACCTTCCTGTTCCAATACTTCAGGACCTTTTTCAAGAACTTCTGTTTGGTTGTCTCCGTGGAGAATAGCGATACAGTTACGAGTTTCTCCCTGAATTGAGAAGAAATCTTTTTTAACGTTATCATCGATATTCTCAACTAAAAACTCACCAAGTTTGCCACCCACTAAACCAGTAGCAAGAACAGAATCACCAAATTCTGAAAGTACTCGGGTAACATTGAGTCCCTTACCACCAGCCGTTTTGGTTACATCCACCACACGATTGACAGTATCAATCTTCAACTCATCCAAGGGATAGGAAATATCAATGGATGGGTTCATTGTGACTGTTAAAATCATAGGTCACCTCTTAGTCGTGGTATTCTCCACGATCCCATTTTTCAAGGAATTCTGTAAAGAAGTTTGCATCAGTTTGTTGAGCATTGTGACTTTCAACATGTTCAATTTTTGCAATCAATTTTTTGTTTTCTTCAGATGGTTTGTATTCAGCGTGGATGAAAGCTTCAATGATATCACACATAAGAAGTTCACCAGTAATCTTACCACCAAAACCGATAACGTTGGCGTTCAATTGTTCTTTAGCATAAAGGGCTGTTGTCATATCACGAACCAAGGCAGAACGGACACCAGGAACTTTATTTACAGCATTGTTGATACCAACACCAGTACCACAGATACATACCCCAAGATCAGCTTGACCGCTAGTTACAGCTTCACCAACTTTTTTACCAAAGATTGGGTAGTGAGTACGTGTGTGGTCATAGGTACCAAAGTCAATGACTTCATATCCTTTTGATTTCAAAAATTCTGAAACCGCCATTTTTTCATCTGTTACGATGTGGTCACATCCAATTGCAATTCTCATTTTTAACTTACCTTTCTTACTGTAATCTAATTAGCACATTTTGTTCAACATATCGACACGAATTTGGTGACGTCCACCATCGTATTTACCGTTAACAAATCCTTTAGCGATGTTTTTAGCCAATTCATCACCAACAAGTTGTGCACCCATAGTGATCATACGTGAGTTGTTGTGACCACGAGTCATATAAGCTGAACGTTCGTCAGATACTTCTGCAGCAACCATTCCTTTGATTTTAGTTGCAACCATGAATGGACCAGCACCATAAGCATCAATCACGATACCAAGGTTTTGTTCTTCTTTGTTTACTTCTGCAGCAACAGCAAGAGTCACATCAACAAAGTCTTGACCTTCAGCTGTAACATCCACAACGTGGAAGTTTTCTTTTTCCAAGAAGTCTTTCACAACTTCTTTCAATCTCAAACCTGCAGCATCTGCACCGATAACAATAGACATATTGTATACTCCTTTTATTTTTCTAGGCTAGTAAAAACTTTTATGGTTAGCAGTTTACCTACCAAAAGTTTTCTAGCAGTTTATTGACAAATTGGATTGAATGAGATGAATGACACCTTATTCAAGTTTAGGAAACCAGTTTCCTAGAAATAATCCTTCTCTACGAAAGAGAATATAACAATTGATTATTTGTTTGTTACAAACATCATTTGTTGCTTACAAACATAATATACTCCTATTTCCTGAAAAAGTCAACAGTTAATGTTTGTTTTTGTGTTTTATTTTTTAATCTAAAAAATTTCGATGTCAAAACCAATTTGATCCACTTGACCAGGTTCTAGGAGACGAACATTCTTCTTATCTTCTAGATGATCTCCTTCTTCAAGGGATGTTGACAAGCCAGACCATGGTTCAAAAGCAATGAAAGGTCCTTTATTCAAAGTTGACCAGATGATGAGATTTGGAAACTCTGCAAAGTGCACTTTCAATCCCTTATCATGTTTACGAGAACGAAGGGCAATTGTTCTAGATTGCAATTCATCTAAGGTGACTGCATCCGTACTGAAAAGATCATAGCTGAGGTCTAATTCTTTTTGACCTTCTAGCCATGGACTTCTATCTTGAAAATCCAGCATACCTGTTTCTGGGAAAGGACGTGGAACAGAGCAAGTCTCTTCTTTCTCAAACTCTAAATAGTAATCTTCATAGACTTCATCATCCAGTAGAGGACAATTAAATCCTGGATGTCCACCAATAAAGTAAGGCAGGACCTTGCTAGTTTCTTTATTAAATATTTTGTATTGAGTTCGTACTGTCTTGCCAGTAAGGATATAAGTGATTTCTAAGCGGAAATGATAAGGATAGTTTTGATAGCTATTCTCATCATCTTCAATTGCAAAAGTTACACTATTATCTGTCTGTTCAACTAATTCAAATTCTTTCTTACGAACCAAACCATGACGTGGAATCTTTCCTTTACTTTCTTGTCCCTTCTCATCTATATAGAGGGCTGTATCCTCTCTCAAAGAACCACAAATGGGGAAGAGAACAGGAGCTTGTCCACTCCAATAAGTGGCATCCCCTTGCCACAAATACTCCAGTCCCTCAGCATCTTTTATAGAAGAAAGAGCCCCACCAAAACTGTTAAATTGAACTCTTAATTGTTCTGATTTTAATTCAATTACCATTATTTTCTCCGATTTCTTGATAGTTTATAAAAAACTAGGCTGTCACTCCTAATGGGTGTCGACAACCTAGCTTTAACAATTTACATTTTATAGGAGCGCATTATTTTGCTTTTGCTGCGTACTCTTCGTTACGTTTGATCATTTGTTTTCTGTACCAAGCAAAGATACCGATATAGAATACAAGGAAGACTACAGCACCAAGGATTGCTTTGATATCACCAGTTGTAGTGTTACCAATTGTCCAACCAAGAAGTTTTTCGATTGGTCCTTCAAGAGTTGAGTGAGTAATCAATTGAGTTTGGCTCACACCTGCTGGGAAGGCACCTACACCTTTAGCAAGTTCTGTTGCAAATGGTGCGATAAGTGTACCTGAAAGAAGGAAGAGTGGCAACAAGAGTGTTCCGAAGATAATCATACGGAGCAATTTACCACGTGTTACAACCAAGAGAGCTGGAGTAACACCCATAGCGATGATACCTGCAAGTGGCAAGATACCATTTCCGACTTTTGAAAGAAGTACAGCTTCAACCAACATGATTGGTGCAAGTACGTTTGCACAAGCCCAAACTTCAGCACGACCAGCGATAAAAGGCCAGTCAAGACCGATGTTGAATTTACGTCCTTGAAGACGTTTAGTAGCAACGTTTGTAATACCTTGTGAAAGTGGTTCTACGGCAGCGATGAACCATGAACCGATAAGTGAGAAGAGTTCCAAAGATACACCGGCTGTCAAACCAAGAGACAACCAACCTTTAATAACTAATTGCCAGTTTGCTGCATCTTCTACTCCAGCAACTGGATGTGGAGTACCCATCAAACCGATAACGATACCAAGGATGAAACCGATGAAGAATTTAGATCCCCAGAAACCGATTTTCTTGTTCAATTTAGCAGCATCAAAGTCATATTTATCAAGACCTGGAAAGAATTTTTCAAAAATCTTATCCAAAACCATGATAACTGGGTTCATCATGTAGTTCATGTGAGTTGAAGTCATTGGTGATGAACTTGGTGCGTTAAGAAGGTCATCAAATGTAGGTTTCATCAAATCAGAGTTGATGATTTTAAGAACACCTACAAGGACAACTGCTGCAGTTGCGATGAAGAGTGAAACCCCTTGGCTCACACCATTGTTGTCTGCATACCATTTAATCAAAAGACCTGTGATAGACAAGTGCCAGATATCGAAGATATCGACGTCGAGTGTATCAGTTTTCTTCATAGCAAGCATCACTACGTTGACAATCAACATGATGAGCAAGAAGTAAAGTGTCCAAGCAGATCCCCAAGTGATTGTAGCAAGTGGTGCCCAACCAACGTCAGTGATGTTCAATTGAATACCAGTATTTTCAACGAATTTTGCAAGTGATGCTGAGAAAGCACCATTTAACATACCGATGATAGCACCGATACCAGTAAGAGCGATGGCAAGTTTGATACCACCTTCAAGCGCTTTGGAGAATTTCACTCCAAAAAGTAGAGCCAATACTGTCAAAATGATCAGCATGATAATCGGTCCACCCATTTCCAAGATAGGTTTGAACAGCTTATTGGCTAGTTCGATAATGACATCCATAATAGTTCCTCCCGTTTTTTGTGTTATATGAATGTTGACAAATTAAAATTAGCTTAATCCTTGTTCTTTGATAGCTGCTTCAATATTATCAAATACTGGAGCACTCATAGCTGGGATACGGAATAAGATTGGTCCAGCTTCGATAACTGGAATACCTGGGTCAAAACCAAGATCTGTTGCAGCAATTGGTGTAAAAATGTCATAACCTTTCATAAGGTCTTCGTTAACATCTTTTACCATAACTGCATCACAGTGAACATCAAAACCGCGGTTTGAAAGTTCTTCTTCAAGAGCACTTTTAATTTGGTGGCTTGAGTTAACACCTGCACCGCAGGCAGCAAGAATTTTAATCATATGGATTTCCTCCGATTTAATATTTTTAATAGACAAGATTATGCAGTTGCTTCAGCTATATAAGCGTAGATAGCTTCTGGTTCAGAAATTTTAGCCAAATCTTCCAAATGACCATTTCCTGTAAAGAAGTCCATCAACTGAGCAAGAATGTTCGTTTGACTTGAACTTGAGTTATTAATGATAAAGAAGAGCAAGGATACTTCTACTTCCTTATCTGGCGCAATCATATTGTGGAAAGTCACTGGTTTTTCTAATCGAACGACCACAACTTTTTCGGCAAGATTATGAATTGTATCTGTATGAGGAATAGCCACATTCGGCAAATCCTTACCCAAAAATTCCATATCTAAGCCAGTTGGAAATGACTTTTCACGCGTGATCAAGGCTTCACGATAGGTTGGAGTTACGATTTCTCGTTCTTCCAATAAAGTTGCAACCTGATCAAAGAGTTGTTCTTGATTATCCGCTTCTAAGCAAAACACAAGGTTTTTGTCAAAGAAATGATCTAATCCCATAAGGTTTTCCCTTCTTTCCATTAACTTTATGCTATAAGTATAACACTATATGAAATCGTTGTCAATAATTTTCTGTTGTTTTTTGTTCATTTTTTGTTTTTTTTATATTTAACAACCATATTTCAAACAATTATTAAAAATATCAAACTAAAGTGAAGTAAAAAACATCCGACTGTTTCAGCCAGATGTTGGAATCTTTAATTTTCGTTTTTAAGAATTTCTTCTAATTTATGGTAGTCTTGGACACTATCGATTTCATAGATGCTATTGCCTTCTAATTCTTCAACATAGACATCTAGTTCTTTGATATTATCCTTAACCATATTATCCCAGTAGAGATCAACAAATTCACCACTTGTATAAGCCTTATCGATAAAGCTGACAATCTTTTCTGCAGTTGGAGCGTCCCAGAAGGATACCCCACTAAGGATGCGACCCGCCTTACTATCAACAGTAATGTCTTGAACCTTATAGTCATCTCCATAGACCAAGAACCATTCGTTGGTACAATCTTCACGATAGACAC
>CAJZGT010000064.1 GCA_916048145.1 uncultured Streptococcus sp. | reverse complement strand
TTTTCTAAAATAGCAAGTATATTTTGTAATTTTCAGAAAATTTCTTCAATAAAAAAGAACCAGCTCTTAGAACTGATTCTTCATTTCACTTATTTAGTTTCTGTAAATACTTCTTTAAGATAAGCGTCAAAAACTTCTTCATCTGAAATCGTGTCAGAAATGAAGCTTCCGTTGCTAGTGCGTTCTGACAAGTTCAAGTCTTGCAATCGGCTTTGATAGATTGTTCCTTTGTTGGATTGGACAAGCAGAGTTTGGTCGTTCTCTACCACATCTGTACTGAAGAGATCACCAATAAAGCCTTGTTCTGCAACTGCTCCTGCTAAGAAGACACGATGCGGTTTATTTTTTAGCTCACGCAAGACTTGTAGTCCGCGTTTAGCACGGCTGGTTGCTGGAATTTCATCAATAGAAACACGTTTCAAGCTTCCACGTTGAGTCAAAAGGTAGAAGGATGAGGTGTTACAGATAAAGGCGGATTGGAGGATATCATCTGCTTTCAGGTTCATAGCTTTGACACCTGCAGCCTTAGCACCGACAACTGGAACCTCTTCGATATTGAAACGAAGGGCATAACCATTTTGGCTAATCAAAAGAACATCATCTAGTTTAATCGGAGCCACTGCTACAATCTGGTCTGTATCGTCTTTGAGCTTAACATACTTGACAGACTTAGACTTGTAGGTTCGCCATGGAGAGAATTCTTTGCGTTCTACCCGTTTGATTTGACCGAGACGAGTGGCAGTAAAGTAGGTTGTGGCATCATCAAACTGATCTACGACTTCCACATAGAGGATTTCTTCATTAGTTTCGAAGTTTGTAATGGTCTGACTCAGATGCTCACCGATATCCTTCCAACGAATATCTGCTAATTCATGGATTGGTCGATAAATGACATTTCCAAGAGTCGTGAACATCAAGAGATGCTGGGTTGTCTTGACAGCTTGTACAAAGATCAAACGGTCATCATCACGCTTGCCAATTTCCTCTAGCGTTGAAGCTGCAAAAGAACGTGGGCTAGTACGTTTAATGTAGCCAGCCTTAGTCACGCTAACGTAGGTATCTTCCTCGGCAATCAGACTAGCTGTATCAATCTCGATTGCTTTCGCAGTATCTTCTAAAGCACTCAAGCGTGGTGTCGCAAATTTCTTCTTGACCTCACGAAGTTCTTTCTTCATGAGATTATACATGGTCCGTTCATCACCGATAATAGCCGCCAGCATAGCAATCTTTTCACGAAGTTCTGCTTCTTCTTCCTGCAAAACAACTACGTCTGTATTGGTCAAACGATAGAGCTGCAAAGTGACGATAGCCTCTGCTTGCTCCTCTGTGAAATCATAGCTGACCTTAAGATTTTCCTTAGCATCAACCTTATTCTCAGAAGCACGGATAAGGGCAATAACTTCATCCAAAATCGAAATCACGCGAATCAAACCTTCGACGATATGGAGACGTTTCTCAACCTTTTCCTTGTCAAAGCGGGAACGTGCCAAAATAACTTCACGACGGTGGGCAATATAGCTAGACAAGATTGGGACAATCCCGACCTGACGAGGCGTGAAATTGTCAATCGCCACCATATTAAAGTTGTAGTTGATTTGTAGATCGGTGTACTTAAATAGATAGTTAAGAACAAGCTCCGTATTAGCATCTTTTTTCAGCTCAATAGCGATACGAAGACCGTCACGGTCAGACTCATCGCGAACTTCAGCAATACCAGCTACCTTGTTATTGACACGGACTTCATCGATTTTCTTGACTAGATTGGCCTTATTAATCTCATAGGGAATCTCCGTGACAACAATTTGTTCCTTACCACCTTTTAGCTTTTCAATTTCGGTCTTGGAACGAACAACCACGCGCCCTTTTCCGGTTTCATAAGCTTTCTTGATTTCATCACGTCCTTGGATGATTCCTCCTGTAGGGAAATCTGGCCCAGGCAAGAATTCCATGAGTTTTTCAACTTTGGCCGTTGGATGGTCAATCATGTAAACCGCCGCATCAATGACCTCAGCCAAATTATGGGGAGGAATGTCTGTGGCATATCCAGCCGAAATACCAGTCGAACCATTGACCAAAAGATTTGGAAAGGCTGCTGGCAAGACTGTCGGCTCTTTCTCCGTATCGTCAAAGTTCCAAGCAAAAGAAACGGTCTTTTTATCGATATCCTGAAGAAGGTAGCCTGCAATCTCAGACAAACGCGCCTCGGTATAACGCATAGCCGCAGGTGGATCTCCGTCCATAGAACCGTTATTACCGTGCATTTCAACTAGAATCTCACGATTTTTCCAGTCCTGTGACATACGAACCATGGCATCATAGATAGAACTGTCACCGTGTGGGTGGAAATTCCCCATGATGTTACCGACAGACTTGGCCGACTTACGGTAACTCTTGTCAAAGGTATTACCATCCTTATTCATAGAATAAAGAATGCGACGCTGAACCGGCTTCAATCCATCACGAATATCTGGCAAAGCCCGATCTTGAATGATGTACTTGGAGTAGCGACCAAAACGCTCTCCCATGATGTCCTCCAAGGACATGTTTTGAATGTTAGACATAATAATTCTCTTTTTAGTGTTTTATTGTAAAGTAAATCTATATTTTATAAATTTAACTGTTTCTTTGTAGGTAGTGAGAAAAGAAGAGCAATCCTACTAATCCTAGAATGAATAAAAGATTAATTTTAATAACAAATAAGCTAAGTAGGGTATTAATTAGACCGTGAAAAATGGCGCAAAAAAGGACCGACTTTGTCTTTTTGAAAACAGCTGCTAGAAGAATACTGAAATAAATTGCAAATAGACTGAATAATATAAAAGGCATCCCACTTTGGGAACTTCCAATCACAAACCATAAAGGTACATGCCATATTGCCCAAATACAACCTGTTATCAAACCGGAAATCCAAAAGGAGAATCTAGTTTCTAAAGTTGGTTGCAAGATGCCTCGCCATCCCAATTCTTCTTCGCCACCATAAACACAGACTGCACTCAAAAAAACAACTAACAAATTTCCTAGTGGAAAAGCCGTATTAAGCTCCTTAGAGGAGAAAGCAATGACACCTGTCTGCACGAAAATTAGTAAAAGAAATAACAAAATATATTTCTTTGAGTCCCCTAAGATAAAAGAGACTATGCTTTTAATGGATTTTTGAGGCAAACAAGAAATGGCTGCAATGGTTGGACCGAAACCTCCTAGTAAATGGAGAAAAACTCCTAGTGGACTTGTTAGACTTAAGAGGCTCATTTGCGTCAGAAAAGCGAGCAATCCCCAACCAAATCCCCAAGAAATGAGAAAACTAATCAGTAAAAATTTTGTTATCTTATTATTTTGTAAATGTTTCATTAGTTTCGAGTCTCTCCTTAGCATACTCAATCATCTTCTCAGCTACTTTCATATCATAGTCAAATCCCATCTTTTGAGCAAGGGACTGAGCCTCTCTGTGTAAAAGTTGCATCGTAGCAAAAAGAGACTGAGTAATTTTATCTATGCTTGAAAAATCAAGCAGATTTGAGAATTCCATTTCTTTCTCAGCAGGTAAATAGTTAAAGAGGTACTTGTAGTTCTTGCCGACGTCGACTCTTCCCCTATCACTTGCGACCTGCCAAGCTAAGACTTTTAACAACTCTTGCTGACAAATACCATAGAGATGGTCAGTCGCGTAGATGACTTGCTTACGACAGATTCCTTTGACCACGTAGGCTGACACCCACCAAAATTCATTGCAGACTTTTTCAAAATCCTTTTCAGTAGCTGAATTTGTCCAGTAACGCTCTATATTTGGTGAATAGGGTTCAAATAGATGCTCTGGATCTTCTAAAACAGTAAATCCAGCCTCACTGTCTACCCACTCTTGAATGTAGTCTTTGGGGCAGAGGGTTAAATCAATCCTATTGCCATCTTCAAAGAGCATGAGGTATAGACGACGTTGACCAAGACCAACTTCTTGCTCGATAATGCGTTTGCCAAACTGGTCCAACCAAGAAAGATCCCTCGTCAGATTATCTAAATCGTCCACGATATAGACCACATCGTAGTCCTGAAACTCATCTTTTGGAGCTTTTGTATCCGTTCGTGAACCAGATAGAGCGACAGCTTTAACTTTCAAGTTTTTAGCTATCTTTATAAGAAGAGATAGCATTTCTGTTTCAGTCCTCATGTTAATATCCTATTTATCTTTATTCAGATATAAAACAATTTTATTATAACAAACTGTTTCCTAAATCACTTCTTAAGACTGTCGCCATTCATCATAAGCCTCGATATCTGTTTTTACCATTGATAAACAGAGTCCCATTACTGCCACATCATCTAAATGTCCTACAAAAGGAATAAAATCAGGAATAATATCTACTGGAGATAAAACATAGATAAGCGCACTCATAATTGCCAAAATTGTCCCATAAGGGACAGTAGTATACTTTCCTTCCACATAATGTTTAATCAAAGAAATCATGATTGGGATAACAGCAAATTCTTCGCCAACTAATGGCATTTCTTTTATTTTTTGCTCCAATCGATATAAAAAATCATCTAATTCATCTTTGTTATTTAATAAAGCCTCAGATTTTCCATAACCACTTTCAAGAGCTTCTTTTACTTGTTCTTCGTTAATATTGTTAGACATTTTTATTTCTCCATTTTGTTTTCTGTTTTGTTTTCTGTATTAATTTTATGATTTTTAAAATACTGTCGCTTCTTCCAGCGTAAACTTGACATTATCTTCAATCCACTTACGGCGTGGTTCGACCTTGTCACCCATGAGGACATTGACGCGACGTTCGGCGCGGGCTAGGTCTTCGATGGTGACACGGATGAGGGTACGGGTTTCTGGGTTCATAGTTGTTTCCCAGAGCTGGTCCGCATTCATCTCACCAAGACCTTTATAGCGTTGGAGGGTAGCACCTTTACCAAACTGCTTGCGAAGTTCTTCTAGCTCTCCGTCCGTCCAAGCGTAGGCCACTTCTTCTTTCTTACCTTTGCCTTTGGACATCTTGTAAAGAGGCGGAAGGGCGATATAAACATGTCCTGCCTCAACTAGCGGACGCATGTAGCGGTAGAAAAATGTCAAGAGTAAAGTCTGAATGTGGGCACCGTCGGTGTCCGCATCGGTCATGATAATGATCTTGTCATAGTTGGCATCTTCAATAGAGAAGTCTGCTCCCACACCTGCACCAATAGTATAAATCATGGTGTTGATTTCTTCATTTTTGAGGATATCCGCCATCTTGGCTTTGGCTGTATTGATAACCTTACCACGAAGAGGCAATATTGCCTGGAACTTGCGGTCACGGCCTTGTTTGGCAGAACCTCCGGCAGAATCCCCCTCGACTAGATAGAGTTCATTCTTAGCCGGATTCTTAGACTGGGCTGGGGTCAATTTCCCAGACAACAAGCCCTTATCCTTTTTATTTTTCTTACCATTTCGGCTCTCATCACGCGCCTTACGTGCTGCTTCACGAGCATCACGGGCCTTAATAGCCTTGCGGATGAGGTTAGAAGCCAATTCACCATTTTCCATAAGGAAAAAGGTCAACTTATCCGCCACAATTCCATCCACAACGGGACGAGCCAGAGGGCTTCCTAGTTTATCCTTGGTCTGTCCTTCAAACTGGAGGTGTTCTTCAGGAACCAAGATAGAAAGAACGGCCGCTAGTCCCTCACGATAGTCGGAACCTTCAAGATTTTTATCTTTTTCCTTGAGAAGCCCCGTCTTACGCGCGTAGTCGTTCATAACCTTTGTAATGGCAGACTTGAGTCCTGTCTCGTGCGTTCCACCGTCCTTGGTGCGAACGTTATTGACAAAGGACAAGATGTTATCTGAAAAACCATCATTGTACTGGAGAGCTACTTCCACTTGGAAACCATTGTCTTCCCCTTCAAAGTAAAGAACCGGCGTTAAGGTCTCCTTGTCTTCGTTCAGATAAGAAACAAAGTCTTGTACCCCATTCTCATAGTGGAATTCAATCGCTTCATCTGTACGCTTGTCCGTCAAAGACAAGGTCACATTTTTCAAGAGAAAGGCTGACTCATTGAGGCGTTCTGAAATGGTATTGTACTTGAAGTCTGTCGTAGAGAAGACCGTCGCATCAGGCATAAAAGTAACCTTGGTACCTGTTTTAGACTTGGGTGCTGTACCGATTTTCTTCAGAGTCGTGACAGGTTTTCCACCATTTTCAAAACGTTGCTTGTAGATTGCACCATCGCGAGTGATTTCAACTTCTAGCCAACTAGAAAGGGCATTAACAACGGAAGAACCCACCCCGTGGAGACCACCTGATGTTTTGTAGCCACCTTGACCAAATTTTCCTCCAGCGTGGAGAATGGTAAAGATTACTTCAACCGTTGGGATTCCCATAGCGTGCATACCCGTCGGCATACCACGTCCGTGGTCTTGAACCGTTAAACTGCCGTCTTTATTAATGGTCACATCAATACGGTCACCAAATCCAGACAAGGCTTCATCGACAGCATTATCGACGATTTCCCAGACTAGGTGATGGAGACCAGCACCATCGGTCGATCCAATATACATCCCTGGACGTTTTCGGACCGCATCCAACCCTTCTAGCACCTGAATGGCGTCATCATTATAATTGTTAATATTGATTTCCTTTTTTGACACAAGGAACCTCCTATTCGTTCATCTTTACTATTCTACAAGTTTTCCAAGGATTTTGCAAAATTTTTCTTTCTCCGGTGTGACAATTTCAGAAGAGATTCTCTGCCTTTCTTCTCCATTTCATGATATAATAGGAGTATGATTACAATAGTTTTATTAATCCTAGCCTATCTGCTGGGTTCAATTCCGTCTGGTCTCTGGATTGGACAAGTATTCTTTCAAATCAATTTGCGTGAACATGGTTCTGGAAATACCGGAACAACCAATACCTTCCGCATTTTAGGTAAGAAAGCTGGTATGGCAACCTTTGTGATTGACTTTTTCAAAGGAACCCTAGCAACACTTCTTCCGATTATTTTTCATCTGCAAGGCGTTTCGCCTCTCATCTTTGGACTTTTGGCTGTTATTGGTCATACCTTCCCTATCTTTGCAGGATTTAAGGGAGGCAAGGCTGTCGCAACTAGTGCTGGAGTGGTTTTCGGATTTGCACCTGTCTTCTGTCTCTACCTTGCAGTTGTTTTCTTTGGAACCCTCTATCTTGGTAGTATGATTTCACTGTCTAGTGTCACAGCATCTATCGCAGCTGTCATCGGAGTTCTACTCTTTCCACTTTTTGGTTTTATCCTGAGCAACTATGACCCTCTCTTCATCGCTATTATCCTAGCTCTTGCTAGCTTGATTATCATTCGCCATAAGGACAATATCGCTCGTATCAAAAATAAAACTGAAAATTTGGTCCCTTGGGGACTGAACTTAACCCATCAAAATCCTAAAAAATAAAACGCCAGTTCATTCAGGCTCTATAATATTTGTAGTGGGTAAATCCCCTATGGATATTATGGAGCCTATT
>CAJZGT010000063.1 GCA_916048145.1 uncultured Streptococcus sp. | reverse complement strand
TCTTGTAAATTTCAATCTTATGTCGTTGGTCAGAAATATAAGTATCAGGAAGATAGGCATCAATTTGTAAAATCAATTCGGCATTCCCTTTGGTTCTTGTGTTCCCATTACCATGTCGTTTAGCAATAGCTTCCTCTAGTAACTGCGAATACAATTCAAAACCAACAGAATCAATGAAACCAGACTGAGACTTTCCTAAAAGATTTCCTGCTCCACGAATCGAAAGATCTCGCATTGCAATCTTAAATCCCGAGCCCAATTCTGTAAATCCTTTGATAGCTTCTAATCTCTTTTCAGAAACTTCACTGATTGATTTTTCTGGACGATACATGAGATAAGCATAAGCAATACGATTACTACGACCAACTCTTCCTCTTAACTGATACAAGGTTGACAAGCCCATATGGTCTGCATTTTCGATAAACAAGGTATTAGCATTTGGAATGTCCACGCCTGTCTCGATAATGGTAGTCGTCACCAAGATATCGTATTGTCCCTCAATAAAGTCTAATAGAGTATTTTCCAACTGGATTTCACTCATTTGTCCGTGAACATACCCAATCGAAGCTTCTGGAATCAACTCCTGTAATTCTGAAACCTTTTGGTCAATCGTGTCAACTTTGTTGTAAAGATAGTAAACTTGACCTCCACGCTCCATTTCACGCAAGACCGCATCACGAATGACACTATCATTCTTTTCCAAAACATAGGTCTGAACAGGATAGCGATTAGTCGGCGGAGTTTCAATAACAGACAAATCTCTGATTCCCAGCATAGACATATGAAGGGTACGAGGGATTGGCGTTGCTGTCAAGGTCAGGACATCTACTTGTTTTTTTAGTTCTTTCAAGGTTTCCTTATGCTTGACACCAAATCGCTGTTCCTCATCAATAATCATCAAGCCCAAATCTGAAAATACAACATCTTTTGACAAAACACGATGCGTTCCAATCAAAATATCGACTTGACCCTTTTTCAATTTTTCAAGTGTTTCAGTCTGCTCTTTTTTACTTCTAAAGCGACTCAACACATCAATATTAACTGCAAAATTTTGGAATCGTTCCTTAAAATTCGTATAGTGCTGTTGCGCTAAAACCGTCGTCGGAACTAAGACAACAACCTGTTTGTGATCATTGACTGCCTTAAAGGCTGCACGCATAGCAACTTCTGTCTTTCCAAAACCAACATCCCCAACCAAAAGTCGATCCATTGGCTGAGAAGTCTGCATATCTCTCTTGATTTCCTCAGCACTACGAAGTTGATCATCCGTTTCAACATAAGGGAAGGCATCATCAAAAGCGTGTTGATCCTCATCATCAGCTGAGAAAGCAAAACCCTTCAACTGGCTGCGTTCAGAATAAAGTTTGATTAAATCGTCAGCTATATCCTCTACTTGGTTCTTAACTTTTTGCTTGGCTTTTTTGAAATGACCATCATTTAATTTATTGAGTTTAGGAGCTTTCCCATCACTTGAAACATATTTGGACAGTAGATGAATCTGTTCCACTGGGATAGAGATTTGATCCCCGTTTTGGTATTGAACACTAACATAATCACGGTGAATCCCTTTGATTTCAATTGTTTCAATCCCTAGATATTGACCAATCCCATGGATATGATGGACAACGTAGTCCCCTTTTTCAAGTTCATTGTAATCTTTTAATCTCTCTGCATTCGAAACATGTTGTCTTCGAAAACGACGTTTCAATTTCTTTTGAAAAATCTCATGTTCAGTTATCAATAAAATCTTTTCATCTACAAAATGAAAACCATGTCTGAGATTACCCTCGATTAAGTTTACAGATTCTTTACAGATACTTGACTTATCTCTGGAATCTAATTTAATCTGATATTCCTCTAAAACATCCTCCAATGTTTTACTTCCCATTGAATTGCTAGACTGAAGAATAATAGTGTAATTCATTTTTTTGTATCGCTCAATTTCTTCTTTTAGAAAAGAAAATTGATTGAAAAACTCTTGCATGGGATATTGATTAAATTGATAAATTTGGTCAAACTTGAGATTTCCTAACCCCTTTTGTAGATTAGAGAAAAAGGTAACCGGACTCTGTTTTTTATAAATTTTCTCTGTATCAGCAAAATACTGCATCTCAGAAAATGCTTTACTGTTCTGTAATTCTTCTGTAAAGTATTGCGCTAATTCTCTTTCAAAGACTTCATACTGATTCATCAATTTCTGATAATCATCAAAGAATACTGGGGTATCTTTTTCAATATAGTCAAAAACAGTCCATGTCTTGTCATAACACAAAGATAAAAACTTCCTAGAATCTAAATGAATTTGTTTTTGATGAAAACTTGAAAGAATTTCTTCTAAGTATGATTTTAAAATAGGTGATAACGTTTTTGAAATTTGTTTTTCTAAAGCTGACTGACCTCGTTGATAATCCTTTTCTCTCAAAATCATATCACTAGCTGGAAAGATAGTGAGTTCTGTCTGATTTTCTTTCGATAATTGTGTTTCGACTTCAAATGACCTAATACCATCGACTTCATCACCAAAAAACTCAATTCGGCAAGGTTCTAACTGGGATATTTCAAAAATATCTAAAATATCTCCTCGCAGACTAAATTCTCCTTGAGTTTGTACTTGTGTAACTTTTCGATAGCCTATTTCCTTTAACTGATGGATAAGCGCATGTTGGTCATATTCTTCACCAACTGAGATTTTTATAATACTATCTTTGAATACATTTGGAGACGGTAAAATCAATCGAATTGCTGCAATATTACAAACCAAAATCCCTTTCTTAGATGGATCAGTCAAAAAACGCAAGGCTTCGACCCGTGAAATGATTTTTTCTTGTGAAGACATCAAGAACTCGACCATAGGGGAGTCATCTACCAAAAATGGATAGACAAGTTCCTCACCCAAGATAGATAGAAGATCACTAACAAGTCCTTCTGCTTCTCCATAAGTTGACGTCAATAACACAATCTTATCTTCTTTGTCTAGACTACTTGCAATTGCAAGAGCCTTAGTAGACGTTGATAAACCTAGTATTAGTTGTCTTTTCTTATCTGTCAGATTTTGATGCCATTTTTTAATCTGATCATTTTCTGAGAATAAATCTAATAAGGTCTCCATTTATCCGTTATACCTCTGCATTGTTTTCTCAAAGTTTTTCTCTTGTAAATAATCATTTACAGCTTCGTCAACCTTGTCAATAGACTGTAAAATACCGATATAATCATCCTTATCAAATGTACTCAAAACATGGTGAACAACTGACATACCATTTTTAGGTCTTCCGATTCCAATCTTAACACGATTAAATACCTGAGTCCCTATATGTTGAATAATAGACTTGATACCATTATGACCACCTGCGGATCCCTTTGCTCTTAAACGAATTTTTCCAACTTCCATGTCAAGATCATCATAAATGATGAGTAAATCTTCAATATCTAAACCATAATAAGTCAATAAAGCATGAACAGCTTTCCCGCTTTCATTCATAAAGGTCGTTGGTTTGACAAGATAAATTTTTTCGCCATTAAGAAAAAAATATGCTAGGTCAGCTTGAAATATCTTATCGTGTGTAAAAGTGACATTTTGTTTTTTAGCTAATTGGTCAATCAACATAAAACCAACATTGTGTTTTGTTTCAAAATATTTATCCCCTGGATTTCCTAATCCTACAAGTAATTTGGTCATTTATTTTTCCTTTCAAAAGCCAAAAGGGTTGGAATTTTTTTCCAACCTAATTGACACTATTTATTAAATGTTATTAAACGTTAAAGCGGAATTCCATGATATCGCCATCTTGAACGATATATTCTTTTCCTTCTTCACGCAAGCGTCCAGCTTCTTTTACAGCCTTTTCAGATCCGTATTTCACTAGATCCTCATATGACATGGTTACTGCACGAATAAAGCCTTTTTCAAAGTCTGAGTGGATAATACCAGCTGCTTGAGGAGCCTTCATACCACGTTTGAAGGTCCAAGCGCGAACTTCTTTTTCACCAGCTGTGAAGTAAGTTCCCAATCCAAGCAAGTGGTAAGCAGCACGAGTCAACTTGTCAACGCCTGATTCTGTCAACCCAAGTGCTTCAAGAAACTCTTGCTTATCTTCTTCGTCTAACTCAGAAATTTCTTCCTCAGCACGCGCAGAAATAACGACTACTTCAGCATTTTCTGTCGCTGCAAATTCACGAATTTGTTTAACATAGTCGATAGAGTCAGGTTCTGAAACCACATCCTCGTCCACATTGGCAACATAGAGAACTGGTTTAGTCGTCAAAAGGAAGAGACCTTTGACAACTTTTTGTTCTTCATCTGTAAATTCAATAGTTCGAGCTGATTTTCCATCTTCAAGGACTGGTTTAATCTTTTGAAGAACATTGAATTCTGCCACAGATTCTTTATCTTTTTGCGTACGTGCCATCTTTTCTACACGCGCATAACGTTTATTGACTGATTCTAAGTCAGCAAGAATCAATTCCAGGTTAATGGTATCAATATCCGCAAGTGGATCCACAAAGGCATCTTCACGTCCTTGCTCGCGCATGACATTTTCATCATCAAAAGCACGAACTACATGAACAATCGCATCTACTTCACGGATATTGGCCAAGAATTTATTTCCTAGTCCTTCTCCTTTTGAAGCTCCTTTTACAATCCCTGCAATATCTGTAAATTCAAAAGTTGTTGGAACTGTCTTTTTAGGAGTAATCATTTCAGTTAGTTTTTGTAGGCGTTCATCTGGAACCTCAACCATTCCAACGTTTGGATCAATCGTCGCAAATGGGTAGTTTGCAGCCTCTGCTCCTGCTTTTGTAATTGCATTAAATAGTGTTGATTTACCAACGTTTGGCAAACCAACGATACCTGCTGTTAAAGCCATATTTTCTCATTCTCCGTTTTCATTTCAATCCCTAATATTATAACACAAAAAGGGAAAACTTGCTAACCCTCTAACTAAGGGTTATCAGTCAATAATTTTATTCATTTTTCGATCAAAATCATAGCGCCCCATCATGACAACATGGTCACAATTGCTACATTTAATTTTGATATCTGCTCCTACACGTGTAATTTCCCAACGATTGGCCTTTTTACCTGTTGACTTGATGGTGCAAGCATGTGGTTTTTTCATTTCAACAAAATTTCCAACTTGATACATACTACTCTCCTTTTCTTTTTCGATTATATCATAAAAGAGGCGAGCCAGGCTCAACCTCTTTCACTTAATTTGTACGAACTGGTGTAATGAGCTGCATGAAGTCTTCGTCAGTATCTGCTGGCACAAGAGTAAATGGACGAACAGCTGAGATAAAGCTAATGGTCACCTTTTCGCTATTTAAAGCCTTAAGAGAATCAATCAAGTAAGTTGGGTTGAAACTAATGGTCAAATCTTCACCAGTAACCTGATCAGTATCGATTTCTTCGTTTACTTTACCAACTTCTGGAGAGTGAACATGGGCTCTAACAACCCCATCTTTAATTTCAAGTTTCACAGTACCATTTTGAGTAGCACTTGATAAAAGACGAGCACGTTCCATTGACTGGCGTAAGTTTACAACATCAAAAGTAATAGTAGTATTAAAGTCCGTTGGAATCAAACGATCTGTATCAGGGTAGTTTCCTTCTAGGAGACGAGTGTAAAAGCTAATATTTTCGCTTCTAAAGAGGATTTGGTTATTAGCAAAGAAAATCTCTACAGTTTCGATATCATCTGTAAATACCGCTGAAAATTCGCGTAGAGAACGGCTAGGAATGACAACATCAAAATCATCACCATTTTTCTCAAGAGTCAATTTTTTCTGGCTTAGGCGATGAGAGTCTGTTGCAACTGTTTTTAGCTCCTTGTGTTGACTCAATACAAAATGAACACCTGTTAAAATCGGACGACTCTCTTGTGTACTTGCAGCAAATGCTGTTTCATTGATAATTTTCTTGAGTAATTTTGTTTCAAGAACTAAAGGAGTGCTTGCTGAAATTTCTTGGATTCGTGGGTACTGTTCGCTATCTTTTCCTTTTAAGGTAATTTCTGATTTGCCACTGGTTAAAACAATTTGATTTTGTTCAATTTCTTTAAAATCAAGAGTCACATCAGGTAGACTAGATACCACATTGATGAAGAAAGAAGCTTCAAGAAGGATAGAACCTAAAGAAGTAATTAACAAACCAGCATCTTCATTTTTTTGAGAAATAAAATTTTCAATTGAAATTTGACCATTTGAACCAATTAAAGTAACACCTTCATTGGTCACGTCAATTTTGACGGTTGATAAAATAGGAATGGCATTTTTAGAACTAATAGCTCTCTTAGTAGTATTTAAGGCTTGTAGAAATAAATTTTTATTAATTGAAAAATGAATCATGGATTCTCCTTTATTTATTTTTAGTATTAGAAGGATAATAGTAATAATAGAGTCTGTTAAATCTGTGGAAAACAGACTTTAAACAAGTCATATCAAGTTTTTGGGCTTGTTTAAAAAATGTGGATAAAAAAGATAATAAAGTAAAAGTTATCCACAAGTTATTTGATTTTCTTTTTGATGGATTCAATTTCTAAACGTAAATTATCGTCTTCATCAATCAAAGATTTAATTTTAGCATGGGCATGAATGACTGTTGTATGATCTTTTCCACCAAATTCCTTCCCAATTTTTGGAAGACTATTATCTGTTAGTTCTCTAGATAAATACATGGCTACTTGACGGGCTAAAACAATATTTTGAAGGCGTCTGCTTCCCTTCATTTCTTTGACACTGACACCATAAAAATTACCGACTTCATTTTGGATTTTATCAATTGGGATGACGATGATTTGGCTAACATCTTGTTTTCGAGCTCGAATAGCCTCTGCAGCGATATCGATTGTGATATCCTTGATTTTTTTTACTCTGGCAATTAAAGTGATGTCGTTGATTGCTCCTTCAAGTTCTCTGACGTTTGAATCAAATTGACCAGCTAGGTATTCTAGGGTATCACTTTGGAAATGGTAGTCTAAATGCTCTGTTTTGCTTTGTAAAATGGCAATACGTGTCTCAAAGTCAGGTGGTGTGATGTTTTGCGTCAAGCCCCAGCTAAAGCGCGTGACAAGTCTTTCTTCAAGGCCCTCTAAGTGTTTAGGGCTACGATCACTGGTCAGAACAATTTGTTTTTGATTGTTATGGAGAACATTGAAAGTATTGAAAAATTCTTCTTGAGTTGCAACTTTTTTTCCACTCAGCGATTGGATATCATCAATTAACAAGAGATCGAGGCTACGGTAGTTTTTTTTGAACTTATCCATTTCACCAAGTCTCAGATGTTCAAGAAAGTCGTTGATAAAGCTTTCAGCAGGGATGTACTTCACACGCGCATCAGGAATATTTTTCAAAATTTCATTCCCAATGGCATTAAGTAAGTGAGTCTTCCCAAGCCCAGGTCCTCCATAGATAAAAAGAGGATTATAGGTCAAGGCCAAATCTTCAGAGACAGCCAAGGCGGCTGATACAGCCCAAACATTTCCATCTCCTTGGATAAAATTATCAAAGGTATACTTTTCTTTTA
>CAJZGT010000062.1 GCA_916048145.1 uncultured Streptococcus sp. | reverse complement strand
GTCTGCCTAGTCGATCATACGAGGCAAGACGAGTTAGTACTGCGTCTAGCTCAGGTACCCTAGTGCTGAGCGTGGGGCAGTCCGACTATAAGGAGGTTTCTGCCACTGACGCAGTGGAAAGTCAATGTTTTAGACATTATTTTCTCCTTTTTCTATAAATTACTTGCGACACGAGTCTGCCTAGTCAATCTTACTAGACAAGACGAGTTAGTACTGCTTCTAGCTTAAACAGACCTAAAACAGTAGGACTGTATAGAAAATCAAAGACTGATTTTCTTGAAAGAAGACTCAGGTTCAAAATCAAAAAGAACCGAATTTCAACACCCAAGCCTTGCGACTAGGGGCGTCAGAAACGCGGTTCCACCCTAATTTATTACTTCATTGTTTTTGAAAATACTACAGAAAGCGCCAGCTCTTTATTTTGCCCTACTTGGCTCCCACTATCCCAAGCTCGCTTGAAGAACGCCATAAGACTTTCTTTCCTGCTGACTATTATATCAGAATTGTAACATACTGTAAATCAAAAACTATAGAAAGATGTATTATATTCTCTACTCACTTTTTGAAAAAGTTGCAAGTCCAATAACTGACAATAAGAGAGAAATTCCTGAAATACTTAACATAATAGAAATCATGTTATTCTCACCAGTGGCTGGTAATTGTTTTCCTTCTTTGTTGACTGTAGCTAAAAGCACTTGTTGACCACTTCCAGCTAGTGTTTTATTCTCATGCTTAACTTCTATATTAGAATGATGTATTGCAATTGATGTAGCTTTCTCAATTTTATCATTGCTAATTGAAGACTTAATAGTTGAAACTTGCCTATTGTGACTTACTAATTTAACAGATTGCACTTGAGAAACTGGTTTAGTTGGATTAGCTGGTTTAATCGTTACAACTGGTTTAGCTGAACTAACTGGCTTAATCATTACAACAGGTTTGGTTGAAATAACTGGCTTAATCGTTACAACTGGTTTAGTTGGAATAACTGGCTTAATCATTACAACTGGTTTAGTTGGATTAGCTGGTTTAATCGTTACAACAGGTTTGGTTGAAATAACTGGCTTAATCGTTACAACTGGTTTAGTTGGAATAACTGGCTTAATCATTACAACTGGTTTAGTTGGATTAGCTGGTTTAATCGTTACAACTGGTTTAGCTGGAATAACTGGATTAATCGTTACAACTGGTTTAGTTGGATTAACTGGCTTAATCGTTACAACTGGTTTAGTTGAAATAGCTGGCTTAATCGTTACAACTTGTTTAGTTGGATTAACTGGCTTAACTGGTGCAACTGCTTGAGGTGGATCAACCGGCTTAACTGGTGCAACTTGTTTAGTTGGATTAACCGGATTAACTGGTGCAACTGGTTTAGTTGGATTAACCGGATTAACCGGATTAACTGGTGCAACTGGTTTGGTTGGAATCTCTACTTTATTAGCCTTAAGTTTTACAGCCGTCTCTTTTAGAGCATTGATTACTTCATTAATTTCTTCTTGACTAGCTTCTGCATTTTCCAAAAGTAGCTTAGCTTTATTGAAAATAAGATTATATGCATCTTTCTCCTCTTTGCTAGCTGTCAAAAATCTTGGATCTTTGTCTTGGAACTTCACTTCATCCACGATAACATTTTTTAGGCTCATGAAATCTGTTTCTTTCCCATTCAGCTGGTCTTGTGCTTTCAAGAAAGCGGTCAATAGACGGTCGATTTCATCTTGAGTTATCAAATCTTTTGTAATTAATAATGCCAAGAGTTTAAATTCACGATCATATTGACCTTTGCGTTCTTGATCAGAATTTATATATTTACCTTTTTTAACTGTCTCAGCATATGCTTTAATAGCATTCTTCAATGATGTGATATCAGATTCCTTACCATCCAATGTTTGCATAGCAGACTCTAAAGCCTTAACAATTTGGTCAATTTTATCTTGGTTAAGTTTACTTCCCAATGCTAGTTGCGCATCTTTGACACTTTGATCAAAAATCTCTTTCAACTTCTGTTTTGTATTATAATATCTCGGAGTTTTAACTACTTCCATTTGTTTATTTAAAGCTGCAATCAGAGCTAACTTAGAAACAACTGAAAGTGACAAAACATTATTTTTACCAAACAGAACTTTAAATGGTTGAAGATTATCAAGTAATTCATAACCCTTTGATAGATTTACAAGAACTTTATATTCACCAGTAACCACTTTCTTACCATAAGAATGTTTACCATATGTTTCAGCTGGCAAGACTTGACTCTGACCGTCTTCACCTACTAAAGTAATCGTTGTAGTTCCAGGAACAGCTTGATTAAAGCCAACCGTTACTGGAGCATATTTCATTTTGTTAGCCAAGAAGGTAATAGTTTGAAAACTATTTTCTTTCGTTAAATCAAATTCCTTAGATAGAGCACTCACAAATTTCAACTCTGTACGGTCATAGCTAAAAATTTCCGCAACATAATGCCCAAATTTCAAGAAATTAATATCTTTTGACTTATCAACAGTTACATATTGACCTTCGCTATTTTTAATGCGATAAACATAAGTTGTATCAATCTCATCCTTGGTTTTATTATTTAGTATAGCAATTTTTACACGACCACTATTTTCTTCACCTACAAGATCTTTGAGAGATATAAAATCTACATTTCCCGCAAAGTCTTCTACATAATAGAAGATTTTCGATTTATCAATGTTCTTAGGAAGTGTATAACTACCATCTTCATTTTGTTTGATAATTTGATACGGTTCGATTTCTGAATCTGTCGCCTCCCTATTTTCAGAAGGACGAATATAAAAGACTTTTTCTAGAAGAATTCCACCATTTCCGACATCCTGAGGTTTGCGAGCTATAAATTGTTCTTGATCTTCTTTAGAACGAATATATCCCGAAGTAATCAGAGGTTTTTGTGTATCGATTTGAATTTTAAATATTGTGTATTGTTCCTCAGCTCCAGGGACATCTGGCTTATAACTAATAACATAGTCATAAATTCCATCAGAGACTCGATTTCCATTAGAATCCTGTCCTCCCCAAGCTGTTTTATCTACAATGTAACTTCTTGGATTTCTAGTATCACCATCAAAATAATTTTTTACAAGGTCTGTTGGACGACTTTGCCAAATAGGCTGACTGTGTGTTGTATCCGAAGAATCATAAACTGTTGCACGAAGATTTACCAAGTTTCTATAGACAAGAGTTTTAAATTGAACAGAATCTTTATTACCATCCTCATTTGGCGAGATAGCAAGGCGGATGTTCCCCTTTTCATCTAATTGAAGATGGTATTTTCCTTCAGCATCTTGTTTCACTCCGAGTACAGTCACTCGATTTCCTTGACGCTCTGCTTTTAAAACATTTACATCATTTTCAGAACTTGTTAAATAAGTTGCATCGTCTGAAGGTGAAATTCCTGGATTATCTTTATCAATTTCAGAGTAAAATCCACTGTTTCCTTCCTTAATCAATTGATAAATTGGTTTTTCAATTGCAGCTAGATTTTGGAATTCTCCCTTAAATCCCATAAATGGTAAACCAATAACAGAACCATCATCTGCAGGATTAACAAATCTAACAAATCCTTCTAGAAAATATCCATTTGGCATTATTTTGCTAAGTTCTTCAGTAAACTTACTTGTATCTACACTAACTGTTACCGTCTTCGTACTATGAGCTTTCACAGTTACTTCAGGCCAGACTGTTTCAGTTAGTTTTCGTGGACGGAGAGTGAATTTCCCTTCAGCAACTTCATCCGTATTTGTATTTACAATCATCTTCAATGTTTGGTCTTTATCCGAAATATTATGAATTGTAACTTCAAAGGTAAATTTATCACCAACATTGCCAAGAGTAACACTTGGATAGTTATTTGCACCTGTTACAAATAAATCTGTGCTTGTTGCCGCCATCGTGTCAACTACGCCAGCACCTTGCTGACGTGGAGAAGTATAGGCTCCAGTTTGTTTATTAAAATGTGGTTTTGCAGTAGACATAATTAAAGCTTTTACAATCTCTGAAATTTGACTAGCTGATAATTCAGGATGTTTTTTCGCTAAATATTCTTTGACTAATGCTGCTACACCAGCTACATGAGGAGCCGCCATACTTGTTCCACTGATACTTCCATAGCTATTGTCGTTAAATGATGAATAGATATTTCCACCAGGTGCAGTAACATCTGGTTTCAATTGTCCATCAGTTGTAACTCCCCAACTTGAAAAATCTGATAATTGGTCTGCAACGTCTGATTTACGATTATCCATCTTGTGATTAAAGACAATTTTATACTGACCAGACTTAAGAATTTCACCATAATGTTTTGAAATAAAGACAGATGGGATTTTCTTAGCATCACCTGTAACAGACATACTAACATTTGCACCTTCAACGTTGTTATAAATTAAAACTCCAGCTGCACCGTGTTTAAGAGCATTTTTAATCTTATCAGAAAAATGAATTTTACCACGTTGAATCAGTGCTAACTTGCCTCTTACATCAATATTAGCAAAATCTTCTTCACGACCAATACCCGCTGCTACATATTCGTATTCTTTCCCTTTTTCAAAATCTTTTTCTGTTTCAGGTCTATTAAAATCAAACTTACCATAATCAAGGGTAGCGTCATTTTCTAAACCTTTTACTTCAAAGACTTCAGTAGTTAGAATTTTATTATTAATCGAAGCAACAGAAATTGAATCTTCCACTGTAGAGGGATTTCCGACGAGACCATAATCAGGATTTGCTGCCAATGGTTGTGAAAAACCTCTACCGAAAGTATTACTATTACCAGCAGCAATAACAACAGATACTCCTTTAGCGCGTGCTCTTTTTACTGCATCAATGATATCTGAACCTGCATCTACCGTTGAACCCGCACCTGCACCCAAACTCATATTAATCACATCTGCACCTAATGCAACAGCATCATCAATAGCTTTTACATAGAGGGCAGAAGCTGTAGTTTTATTTCTGTCTGAAAAAACTCTCATAAACATAATTTGAGCTTCTGGCGCCACCCCATAAACCTTCTCAGAATTTGGGGCTTTATTAACAGGATTTCCCGCTACAATCCCAGTAACATGCATTCCATGAGACTCTTTTTCAGCCTCTTTTATATTATCAGTTCCATCAAAGTAATCATAAGCATATACTACTTTATCACTGTACCATTTCCCATAGTCAATACCAGCAGCCTTTTTAGCTTTTTCGATATCATCCTGATTTTTAAATTTCGCCTTTGACGGATCAGAAATACGCAAAACCTCATGATTCAAATCAAGACCTGAATCTATAACAGCGACTACAGTTCCTTGTCCTTTATGTCCTGCTTCCCAGGTTTTAGGGACAGTAATAATTTCATTACTGGAGATACTGTTTGGCTTTTCTTTCTGTCCAGCTTGAGATAACGACTGTGATTGTAAGCTTTCTGAAGAAGAATTACTTTTCACTGCTGATTCTTCCTTCTTCTCTTCACTTTTTATAGCAGTCGTTTCTTTCTGTGTGGTTACGGCTTTGTCTGACTTATTATCTCTATATTCTATAGAATCATCTTGTTTTAATGACTCTGTCACTTCTGTTTTTTCCTTCGAAGAAGAATTTAGAGCATTCTTGTCAGCCGTGACTGGCGGTGCGAGCTTATTTGAATCATCTAATTTATTAGTCGTTACAGCATGTGTAACTTGATTGGATGTTTCAAATTTTCCCTCATCGGCACTAACCTGTGCGAAAGCAAATCCGAATGCAAAGACCGTTAGCAGAAAAATCGTTGCTACTTGGTACTTTTTATGACAAAAATCTTTGCAATCTCCCATAAAATCACTCCTTTTTATTTAAATTAAAAGTATTATATACCAAATTATCAGAAAATTCTATCAAAAACTTATTTTGTAACAAAATTGTAATATTAACCAATCCTATCATGAGATTTAAACATAAAAAAATTTAGCCTCGATTAATACAAGACTAAATTTATTTATTGAAAAATTACTTACGATTTAATTAGCTATTCAGCAAAAATCTTACTGATCACGGTCATAGAATAGTTCATGTGCTTTTAATCGTGAATTAAGCATTTCAGGAACTGTGACAAAGTGATATCCTTGCTCTTTTAGATAATCTATAATCTTTGGTAAAGCATTCACTGTTTCAGCATGGATATCATGCATTAAGATAATCGCACCATTACGAACTTGACGTTGAATCTCTGTCAAAATAGATGCTTCATTTTTACTCTTCCAGTCCAGACTATCGACATCCCACATAATAAAGCTCAAATCGAGGCTATTGCGAATGTCGTCTGTAATGGCTCCATAAGGGGGGCGCATAAGTTTGGAGCTAGACCCCAACACTTTAGTTAGCGCATCTTCAGTATCAGTAATCTGTTTTTTAGCTTCATCAAGCGAAAGTTTTGAAAGCACTGGATGACTCCAACTATGGTTTCCAATGATATGGCCATCTGCTTTCATGCGTTTCAATATCTCTTCATTGCCAGAAACATTCTTACCTAAAACAAAGAAAGTTGCCTTGATACCATACTTAGAAAGTGTATCTAATGCTTGATTTGTCGTCGCAGGATTTGGTCCATCATCAAAAGTTAAAGCTACTACTTTTTGATTTTTCTTTTCATAATAAGCCTTATAAAGTTCGGCATCCTTATCTAATAAATAAGAGGATTGTACTACATCAAAGAAACTGGATACTGGCAAGGCAATCTCATCTATATTTTCCACTGCCTGGCTTGGGTAAAGGATAATTTGACTATCCTTGTAATCAAAATTCCATGCAGACAAATCTTGATCAGAAAAGCTTTTAACAAGCTGATCAATCTTTCCTTGTTCTAATTTCTTATCCTTTAAGAAAGATGTGAGTTCTTTTAGCAATATCTCCTTTGCCTTACTAGAATCTGAAAATAATTGATCCAGGGTAAATAATTTACCATCCTCAGTCAAATATACTTTTCCAAAAGAAGTTTTCTCTGTCTCCTCTACCTTAGAATTAGACAAATCATAGATTTGCTTGCTTATACTGTGTGTGATAATTCCCTTTAAAACTGAATCTAGTTTCTCTGTATAATAAAAAACAAGGTTATCTTTATCTTCTAATTTATCTTTAATATCCTGATTAATCTTATCTTTTATTGAAGGAATAAGCTCATTTCCTTGGAGGGGATAATAAACAATAATCTCAGCCTGGCCCTTTTTAAAGCTTTCCTTCTGACTTCCTTCGTTGAAAAGTTGATCTTTTTCATTTTTAATGGTTTGGATAGTTTCGTCAAAGGTATATTTTTGGAAAATCTTATAGCCGATTGCACCGCCTAGGAGAATCATCGCCAATCCCAAAATTCCTACAAAAACGAGTAAAATACTTCTCTTTTTAGCGTGACTACTACGCTTTGTTCTATTTTTCTTCATATTTACATGATATCAAAACCAAGCATTAATTTCAATGATAAACAAGCAATCTCACGACTTTTGAGCAGATAAAAAAGCTTAGAATGAACTAAGCTTTTTAGAAACGAATCGTCTCACGTGTTTTCTCATAAGAAGATACAAAACGGTTTGTAACACCAGGCTCTGCAACTTCCAAAGCTTGCGAAATCTTATCAAATGAAGCATGATAATCAAATT
>CAJZGT010000061.1 GCA_916048145.1 uncultured Streptococcus sp. | reverse complement strand
TTAACTTTACGGAGAAAATTGATGAATCCAAGGAAAATAAAAAAATGATTCAAACAATCGCGGCTACAGCGGTTGGTGGCTTTCTCTATATGATTTTAATTACTTATGCTAGTGTCACTGCCCAGGAAGTGGCTAGTGAGAAAGGTACTAAAATCATGGAGGTGGTCTTCTCCAGCATTCGAGCCAGTCATTATTTCTATGCTCGTATGCTTGCCTTGTTGCTTGTGATTTTGACTCATATCGGCATCTATGTCGTGGGTGGTCTCGCTGCTATTCTGCTCTTTAAAGATTTGCCATTATTAGCCCAGTTTGGTATTTTGGACCATTTGGGAGATGCTTTCTCCCTGAATACCTTGCTCTTTATTTTAGTCAGTCTCTTTATGTACGTAGTTTTAGCAGCCTTCCTGGGTTCTATGGTTTCTCGTCCTGAGGATGCAGGAAAAGCCTTGTCACCTTTGATGATTGTGATTGTGGTAGGTTTTGTGGGAGTTACTGCTTTAGGTTCTGCAGGGGACAATTTGATTTTGAAAATCGGATCTTACATTCCCTTTATTTCGACTTTCTTCATGCCATTTAGAGCTATTAATGGCTATGCAAATGGGTTAGAAGCTTGGATTTCGCTTGCTATTACGATTGCTTTTGCAGTAACTGCAACAGTCTTTATCGGACGTATGTATGCTAGTCTCGTTCTGCAGACAGATGATTTAGGCCCTTGGAAAACCTTTAAACGTGCCTTATCTTATAAATAGAAGAGCCTCGCGAAAGCGAGGTTTTTTAGAGATAAAAAGAGTAGAATTTAGAAAAATATTTTTCATATCTATTGACTTTTAGGGGTGAAATTTGGTATGATAGTAGGCGGTATTGTTTACCCCATTTGAAAGGCCCCGGAACCTTCCAAATACTTTTCGATGGGAAGGAACACCCATCACCGTAAACAAAAATCGAACTATATATAGGAGAAATCATGAACAAAACAACATTTATGGCTAAACCAGGCCAAGTTGAACGTAAATGGTACGTAGTTGACGCAACTGATGTACCACTTGGACGTCTTTCTGCAGTAGTTGCTAGCGTACTTCGCGGAAAAAACAAACCAACATTTACGCCACACACTGATACAGGTGACTTTGTGATTGTTATCAATGCTGAAAAAGTTAAATTGACTGGTAAAAAAGCAACTGATAAAATCTATTACACTCACTCAAACCACCCAGGTGGATTGAAACAAATCTCTGCAGGTGAACTTCGTTCTAAAAATGCAGTACGTTTGATCGAGAAATCAGTTAAAGGTATGCTTCCACACAATACTCTTGGACGCGCTCAAGGTATGAAGTTGAAAGTATTTGTTGGAGCTGAGCACACTCACGCTGCACAACAACCAGAAGTTCTTGATATTTCAGGACTTATCTAAGGAAAGGAACAATAAAGTATGTCACAAGCACAATATGCAGGTACTGGACGTCGTAAAAACGCTGTTGCACGCGTTCGCCTTGTTCCAGGAACTGGTAAAATCACTGTTAACAAAAAAGATGTTGAAGAGTACATCCCACACGCTGACCTTCGTCTTGTAATCAACCAACCATTCGCAGTTACTTCAACTGCAGGTTCATACGACGTTTTCGTTAACGTTGTAGGTGGTGGATACGCTGGTCAATCAGGAGCTATCCGTCACGGTATCGCTCGTGCCCTTCTTCAAGTAGACCCAGACTTCCGCGATTCATTGAAACGCGCAGGACTTCTTACACGTGACTCACGTAAAGTTGAACGTAAGAAACCAGGTCTTAAGAAAGCTCGTAAAGCATCACAATTCTCAAAACGTTAATCAATACGATTATATCAACGTTTCAAAGCACTTTGCAAAGATTTTGCAAAGTGCTTTTTTGTCGATTTTTGAGCTAGAATAGCTTTGTGATAACCTTCTGATAACCTCTTCAAAATTTTAAAAATCATAATTCTATTTTGCTTTATTGAGATAATCTGCAAATTTGTCAATAGAGTTTTTCTCACCAGTTTTTGTGGTGTGAGTATAGACATCTAATGTCATCTGACTGCTTGCATGACCGAGACGTTTTGATGTATTAGAAGGATCGATTCCAATTTCAGACATAAGTGTTGCATGTGTATGTCTAAACCCATGTGGGCTAATTGGTTTTAATTTATGCTTTTTAATAATTCGATTCAGTACGTTATTAATGTAATCAGCATGCAAAGGTTCAATTTTGTCATTACTTGATATGTAATAGAACATATATTCGTTACTAATATTCAGCTTTGTAAGAGGAAACTGAGATTATTCTTTCAGATAGAAATTTCTCCATTGCTTAATAATATCGATTGTCTCATCATCAAGATAGATTGTACGAACTGAAGATTCATTCTTTGTGCTCTTTTCAATCGCTTTACCGTCAATTCTTCCTAGACTTTTATCTATGTTCAATAGATTGCTGTCAAAGTTAATATCAGCCCATTTTAAAGCGTATAACTCCCCTTTTCGTAGTCCACTAAATGCAAGCAGTCTAAATAAAGCAAAATGTTTAAATGGCTCAGTTTCTTTCACTATATCAAGGAAATGATGTAATTCCTCCAGAGACCAAAAATTATCTGATCTAGTTTTTTTGATTTTAGGCATGATAACATTCTTCATTGGATTTCGATCAATGTAGTTCATATTGATTGCAAAATCAAAAATTTTTGAGGTATAGGATTTTATCTGCTTGATATTTTTGAAAGTCTGAGATTTTTGTGTAATAAAATTTTGACAGTCTAAAGGACTGATTTGGTCAATAAATTTATCTCCAAATACTGGTAGAATATGTATTCGATAGATATTCTTTGTTTGGGAAGAAGTTGTTTCTTCAACGGTACCAACATATGCCTTAAACCATTCTTGATAAAGTTCTTTATAAGTGACTTTGGGGTTAGTTTTGTCGGTATTTACTGTGGGGGCGACGACACCAGCTTCTAAACGAGCTTCGTACAATTTTGCCTCTTTTTTGGTTTTGAATCCTCTCTTTAAGTGCCTTTTTTTCTTTCCATAAGCATCTAAGCCAATGTAAAAGCTGACATAGTATAGGATTCCTTTTTTTGTTTTGTATTTGTGTATAGACATTTTTTCTCCGTATCTAAGTTTTCGGAGCTTATGTAATTGAGAAATGAGTGTCTATCTATTTTTTCTATCTTCTTGGCGAATAGCGTATTCGTCTGTTTTAATCCAGCTCTGCCAAACTTTAGAATCTTTATTTTGGTGATTCATATAGTCTATAAACTCAGACATAAAACGTTTGTTTTTCTCAGCTAGGTATTCTGAGAATATATGACGAAATTCATCTGAAAAACTATCATCAAGTGGTAGTGTTAATGCCCTTTCGCCAAATTCGATACTTTTCTTTAACTTCTCCATATCGCTTTTAAAAGGTGTCACAGAACCAATTTTAGATGTTTTGAAACTGTCTGTAACAATTTTAAGATTTGATGGAGCGTGTGGGTTGCTATCAAGCCCCATAATGTAAGCGACGGAAACATTAAAGTATTTTGCTAATTTTTCAGCATTATTTTTTTTAGGTTTGCGGATTCCTTGATTGTATCCAGAAAGTGTAGGATAGGCTATATTTGTAGCTTCGCTAATTTCTGTCAATTTTTTTCCGCTATTTTCTATCAGTTTAGTAATATGATTGGTCATAAGAACCTCCTTTTTATCATTATAACACATTTTATTCTTTTTGAATAAAAAAGCTTGACAAAAATTCAAAAAGGATATATAATTCAAAATGAATAACAAATTAAATAGTTTCGGAGCTTATTTAATTTAGAAATGAGGTGTGAATTTATGTCGGAAACTACTTTAGTTGTCCAGCTTCCTAAAGAATTAGAGAATCAATTACGTGCTCATTATGATGAGATGATTTCAAATGCTGTGGCAAGAGTATTTGAAGATAAAGAACTTTATAAACCCATGGTTCGTATGTCAGGTCTATCTAGGTGGTTAGATGTATCTACGACTACAATCCAAAAATGGACGAAAGAAGGAATGCCAACCATGGTGATTGATGGAGTGACTTTATACGATAAAAGAGCAGTAACAAGATGGTTGAAGCAATATGAAAGATAGGTACTCGTATGAATGGTGTTCAGTGGATCAAGATAACAACAGATATATTTGATGATGAAAAAATTCAGTTGATAGAATCGATGCCAGAAGGAGATACACTTATTGTAATATGGTTCAAAATTCTGGTACTTGCAGGAAAGCAAAATAATAGTGGCATACTGAGTCTAGGAAACAAGGTATATTACACAGAAGAGATGCTTTCAACAGTGTTTAGACGAAAAGCGACATCTGTAAAATTAGCTCTTAGCATGTTTGAAGAATTTGGCATGATAGAAATCATAGATGGCGCTATTACCATTCCAAAATGGGAGAAACATCAGAATATAGATGGCCTAGAAAAGATTAGGAAACAAACTAGGGAACGTGTTGCTCGTCATAGACAAAAACAGAAAGCACTAATTACAGGCGAGCCACAACTTGCTTTAGACTGTAACGTTACAGTAACGGATGAAAATGAGAATGTAACGCAAGAGATTAAGAACAAGAGTAAGAATAAGAAAGAGATTGAGAATATACTGGATAATAGTTCTAGAAAGCCTGAAACTTATATTCTGCCTAAATATTATTCTTTGTTAGAATCCATTTCTTATAAGTACAATGATAGATTTTTGTATCCTAACAATTACACTTTAACACATGCTCAGAAGATGAAGATAGGAGAGTATTTAGCTAGTGGATATGTAACTAGTGATGAAGTTATTAGCATGATTGAACGGATTCCTGAGGATGCGACTTCTCCGTTAGCGTATTTATTTAAGTCTATGGAGAATTTAAAGCAGGAACGTATGCTGGAGTGCAAAGCTATTGCCCATGAAAATGCCCGAAAGAAGTATATGATAAATGAGTAGATATAGGACTGTTCTAAAGAAATGTTATATCACTGAAGAGCAGAATGAAATAGTGAATAACTTGATTGAAATGACAAACCATCTAAATTTTTCCTCTTATGCTAGGAAAATGTTGTTTAAGAGTTCGCCTATTTATCTTCAATTTGATTTTGAATCTTATCATGACTTTATATTTCAAGTTAGAAGAATTATCAATAACTTACGTCAGTTAGAAAGAATAGCGGAACAAAGTGAAGATTTCGATAATGTAAGGATATTTCACTGCTGTGTTGAGCTGATGATAGGATATGAAAAGAAGACAAGCAAACAAGTGAAAGAACTTGTGAAACGACTAAATAAGAAAACGAGGTGATAAGATTATGAGAATAAAATCGGTGTTGAAACAGGTATTTTTGACAGAAGAAGAAAATAAAAAATTAAATGATTGTATGAGGAAGGAAAATATTCATAATTTTTCTGAGTTTGTTAGAAAAAAATTAATCCGAACAGATTTGAACATTCACAAAGTCTCTTTTGAAGCGTTAGTTCCTTTGACAGAAGAGTTGGAACAGGTAGGAAAGAATATCAATTCTATAGCCCGTCTTGCAACTGTAGTTGGGAGAATAAGCTATGAAAACAAAATGGATATGTCTATTTTGATGCAAAAAATAGTTGATGTGATGGAGGAAAAAGATGTTTATTTTCAAAAGTAATATGGATAAGGATTTTGATCAGATATGCGAATACATATTGAAATTAAAGCGAGCAGAATTATTTCTTCATGAGATTAAACAACAAGATAAAACGAAGGCTCGTTTGTATCATGCGATGCTGGAATACTACGATGCTAACCATAAAAAAGAAAGACATATGAGAATTTTAAAATAAGGAAACGCTGTTAAAAATTTTGCAGCGTTTTTTATATATCTTCTTAAAATATTTGTACACACAAATGACAGTCAAATCGATTTTTGGAATTATTTTATCGAGAAGGAAAGATTTATCATAATATGACTTTGCGAGCTCAGAGTCTGTATACACACACTCCCAAAATCATCTCAAAATTTGTATACACAAAGTGTATGTATTTTTTGGGATGATTTGAATTTTGGGGAATCCCCAAACCCCTGATGAATTATACGAGCAAAAAAAATTGGGAGTAAGTTTTAGAAAGAACTATTCTACAGTATTTAAAATCTGACTTTAAGTAAATTTTTTATTATGTGACTATTAGTCTGTCTCACTCCGCTAGGTGCGAGACAAAAAAATACCCGCTATGCGGGTGTGTACTGACCCCAAAAAGTTAGACAGAAAAAATCTAACTTTTGGGGTCAGTACAAAAGCGTTTTTATTGTATAAAGAATATCAAATAGTTTGAGTGTTTTACTTGTCGCTGTATTTCTTCACTATCCTTTTTGTAATACTCCTGCTTTGTTCCTGAAATATCTACAGTGAATACATCATCCTTGAAGGTATAATTCTCTTTTCGGTTTATGATATTAGAGCCAGTCAGTTCGATTGTTGCACTATCTTTATCAATTGTAAAGGTGTCGGCCTCTCCTTTGTTGATATTTCCTTTGTTACCTGAAATGGTAAAGGCAACTTCATTTCTACTCTCGTTTATTCAACGGTATTCGTCATCTAAAGAATTGCTTGATTGGTTAGAACATGCAATTAATAAAATTGTAGATAGAGACACTAAAAGTAATGTGATAAATCTTTTCATTTACATACTTTTTATTTCTATATTATATTAAAGAAACATTACATAAGTAAGACAGTGATTTTTTAGGTTGATCTATTTCTTTCGGGAAAATCATTATTTTTCGGAAAGTTGATTTATAGTCTCTTTTAAATATAAAATTAAAAAGATGTGCAGGTTGTAATTAACTTGTGCATTTTTTTGTTTAAGGTGAATTCAAAGTATCCTAATATACCATATAGCTGAGAAATAAATCAAAATAGGGAAAAGAAGATATTGACAGAATTCCAGGGTTTGGTATAACAGTCAACTAGATAGTTACAATGATCAACAGGAGATATTCCTGAAGGTGTAATGTAAGATATTAGTGAAAAGATCGGAGAACATACATGGAATATAGTAAACTAGGCTGGGAAGAAGTTAGTAAGTTTGAGGAAATAAAAGGTTATGGACAACATATTTGGCGACATCATGAGAAATATTTTTTTGTTACAGATGAATGGGGAATAGTTGAACAGAGGGTAGTCTATGAATTACTATATAGAACTATTTCAATCACCCTACCAAGTTTTTCTGAGTTACTTGAAAAGTCTAACTTAATTTGACAATTTAGGCAATAAAGAAATTCTAGACAAGCTTTTGAGCTATTCAGAAGACTTGAAACACCACTATCATCTCTATCAGCTCTTACTTTTTCACTTTCAGAATAAGGAACCAGAAAAATTTTTCGGACTCATTGAGGACAATCTAAAGCAGATTCATCCTCTTTTTCAGACTGTCTTTAAAACCTTTCTAAAGGACAAAGAGAAAATCGTCAACGCCCTTCAACTACCCTATTCCAACGCCAAATTGGAAGCAACCAATAATCTCATCAAACTTATCAAGCGCAATGCCTTTGGTTTTCGGAACTTTGAAAACTTCAAGAAGCGAATTTTCATCGCTCTGAATATCAAAAAAGAAAGGACGAAATGTGTCCTTTCTCGAGCTTAGCTTTTCTTCAACCCACTACAGTTGACAAAGAGCCGTAGATTTTAGGTATTTACCTTGTCTACTTAAGAGGTATCATATCATCGAGATAA
>CAJZGT010000060.1 GCA_916048145.1 uncultured Streptococcus sp. | reverse complement strand
TAGAAGCCCAGTCATTATCAGTATTTGTTCTCCAAGTAGTCCATCTATTTTTAGCGTCTGTTGTCGTTCTTGACACAGTCAGGTCGTTCAAGGCATTAGCTGAATCATCTCCTCCTGTATTGGATACAATGGCAGCTGGCAATTGGGAGCCTGTCCATTGTTTAGAGATATTATTTCCAGCAACAACTTGACTAGACACTCGAACATGAGCTTTAGTGGTAAGATTGCTACCCACTAAACGACCATTGATTTCATAGACTCCTTCAGTTTGACTAAAGTTGGCTGGAACCTGATCCCAAACTACATCTTTATAGATAGTTGTTCCATTAGAATGGTAAGCACGAACATTAGCTGGCAATTGAACTGTCTCACCCTTAGGAAGAGTAAGGCTGATTTCCTCTGCAACTTGTAAGCCTTCAACCGTCACCGTTGCTTGAGCCTCAATATCTGTACCTTCTACATGTCCTTTAATAGTAAAGCTATGATAGTGCCCCAATTCTTTTTCAGCTACTTTGTCCCAAGTTACAGCTACCTTACGAGGCAAACCCTTATCAAATTCTGCTCCAACTTGACTAGGTAAATTAGGTTGCTGATTGATATCGGTAGAGATAGAAACTGGACGAAGTTTGACAATTTTCTTCTCTACTTTATTTTCTTTAATCACCAATTCAGTTGCGACAGATTGCGTTTTTTCTGTTTGATTGTCAATACGAGGGGTTAGAGTAACACTACCCTTAGTATAAAGTAACAAGTTCTGTCCATTTACCTCAAGATGCCCACCATCAGATGATTTAGCTTCTAGGTGAATATCTGAAGCTGAAAATTCTGTTTGAGAACCATCCTCATAACTACCAATGACACGATAAGTTAAGACTTGATCTTCAGTAGCAGTTTCTTTTCCTTCCACAACTACTTCCAAACGTTTCAAGGCAGGGGCTTCCTTCACAAACTGAATTAGGTAAGTTTGAACCAAGTCACCCTTTTGGTCACTCAAAAAGACTGAGGCCTGATAACCATTATCAGCAGAAGCTTGCTGAACAGTTACTTGATAACCAGTAGTCTGAGCCCCAACACTTGGAATTGTTCCAGTGTAAGGAAGGGATACACGGTAATAAGTCTTGCCAGACTCGAAGTTCTCAAGAGCTTTATCCCCAACAGTAAGTCCTGTAATGCTACTTGTTGTTTCCTTACTGCTTGCGATAAAGGTTGCCGTCACTTCACGGTCGTCATCTACCAATTTACCAGTAGCCTCCGTACGTCCCCCTTCCTTGGTCAAAGCAGCAGGATCTTTCAAGGTCCAAGAAACAACATCAGTATCAATCAAGCTACCATCTGTCAGAACAGCTGTGACTGTTTTATCCAAATCAGCTGCAGTTGTACCAACTGGTACTGTAGCAACTTTTGGTAACCATCTATCTAAGGCAACAACTTTTACAAGTGCCTCAGCTTTGGTTTCCAAACCTTCTACACGTCCAGATACTTTTTTCTCACCTGCACTTGTAAGCAAATCAGCTGGCACATCCCATGTTACAGTCTTTTCCTCAACACTACCGTCGCTATAAATAGCTGTTACTGTTTGAGGCAATTCAGGATTAGTAGTCACATCAGTTGTTGCTTTTACAGGAGCAAAGGCTACAAAATGACGGTTTTCTTTCTTACCAGACACAGTTGCGACCGTTGCGCTATCAGAAGTTAAACCAGCAGAATCTGCATAAAGAGTAAATTTTCCTTCTTTTTCTGTTGATTTTACAATGACAACTCCTTTACCATTGAAAGCACGTCTTTGCCATGTTCCATCTGCTTGAGCTTTGTAGCGCTCACGGCTAGCTTGTTCTCCATTATCCACACCAACAATCTGTCCCTGACCATGAAGATTGAAATGAACAAGATTGTTAGCTGTCGGAACCACATTCCCATCGCCATCAACAATTTCGTAATGGATGTAAGATAAATCTTTACCATCTGCTGTGATAACATGCTCTTCTTTAGTCAGACGAACCCTTGCTGGCTCCCCAGCAGTTGTCACACTATCACGCGCAATTTCGTTGCCTTTTTCATCTCGAGCAATCGCAGTCAGTGTGCCTGGTTGGTATTTCACAAGCCACTCAAGATACAATTCATTTGGTTTAGCCCCCTCATGATATGGACGTCCATCTTCTGTCGTTTTCTTAGTAAATTCCTTTTTACCAAGCGACTCACCATTTAAGAACAATTCGACACTTGCAGCATTTGAGAAGGTACGAACTGGAACCTTTCCATCGACCAGCATCTTGCGATCCTTAAGAGTCTCTTCAGTCCAGTTCCAATGCGGTAAAATTCGGACAGTTGGCTTTTCTTTAGCACTATACCATTCACTACGGTAAAGGTAAAAATCATTCTTCGGTAAACCAGCCGTATCGATGATGCCGAAGTAAGAGCTCTTCACAGGTGTATTATCTTGGTTATGCCATGGAGTTGGTTCACCGATATAGTCAATTCCTGTCCAGATAAATTGTCCAGCATAGCCAGCGCGATCACGGTCAAAAGTCCATGACTCAGTAGCTGTTCTTCCCCATCCAACACGGTCATTACCATAGTCAGATTGTTCATAGTGACGATTTGGACGGTTATCGTGTCCAAGGATTTGAGCTGGATTGTAATAAGAATCACGCGTTCTAGTAGCTGAAGAGGTTTCAGAACCATAAATGAGCCAGTCTGGATGCGCTCTACGAACCGCATCATAAAAACGTTCACCATAGTTCATACCGACAGCATCCATGATTTCTGCAACTTTTAAGAAATCACCTGTTGCTGCACGACTAAATTTATTCTCACCCATGGTAACATAACGTTCGGTATCAATCGCTTTAATGACAGCCTTCAAACGTTTAGCAGTTTCGATAGAACGAGGACTACCATTTGCCTCTTCTACTTCATTTCCAAGAGACCACATGACGATAGACGGATTGTTCTTATCACGTTCTACCATTGTTCTAAGATCAAAATCAGACCACTTCTCCCCCTTCTTAGCTTCAGGATGAGTTGCATCTTGATCAAAGAATCGTCCATAGTCGTAAGTCTTCTTGCCACCATACCAAGTATCAAAAGCTTCCTCTTGCACCAAAAGACCTAAACTAGCTGCAGCATCAAGCAACTGAGGACTAGCTGGATTGTGGGTTGTTCGAATAGAGTTTACCCCCATATCTTTCAAGAGTTTTAATTTACGATAGGTAGCCTTATAATTCTCTTCTGCACCCAAGGCTCCATTGTCATGGTGAATACTTACTCCGTGGAATTTCATGCGTTCACCATTCAGAGAGAAACCATCCTTAGCAGTCCAATTGAAATAACGGTAACCAAATGTATCTTCTGTTACATCAACTAACTGGCCTTCTTTATAGACTTTTGTTTTAAGAACATAAAGTTGAGGATGGTAACTTTTCGTTGTCCAAAGAGTTGGCTGATTGACCAAGATATTCTGATTAAAATGTGCTGTTTCATTTTCTGCCACACTCTTAGTTGCAGAGCGAACTAATTCTGATACAACCTTTCCTTCCTTAGTAAAGATTTGTTGTTCCACAAAGACTTTAGCAGCCTTCTTATCCGTATTTTTAATCTTACTTTGAACCTGTGTTTCAACATTTCCTTCTTTTTGCTCAGCAAGTTTTGGAGTAGTGATATGATTACCATTTTCGGCAACATGGACTTTATCACGATAACTAAGAGTTACATCACGATAAATCCCACTTCCTGAATACCAACGACTACTTGGTTGCTTATTGGTCACTTGAACAGTAATTGAATTTTCACTACCATCCTTGTTTAAAAATTCTGTGATATCATATGAAAAATGATTATAGCCACTTGGATAATGTCCTACAAATTTACCATTTACATAGACCTTTGAATCCATGTAAACCCCATCAAAATTGATACGAACATCCTTATTCTTGTCTGCTTCATTTAATGTGAAAGTCTTACGATACCAGGCTGTTCCACCATTTAACTGGCCACCTTCATTACGCGCGGGAGACTTGTGATCAAAGTCAAAATAAATACTCCAATCATGAGGAAGATTCAATTTAGACCAATCATGAACATCCACATCTTTTTTTGAAAAATCGCCTTGGGCATTTAGTTTAAAATACCAATCTTTATTAAAATCTTGTTTTCGCTCCGATAATAGCTGTTTTTCCTTTTCAACTTCGGCTTTGTTTGACTCTCCAGATAGTGCTTGCGATTTTTCAGAAGAAGGTTTGATCTCAGTGTCTGCTTTCACTTGGTCCTTTTCAGAAGTTTTTTTAGAATCCTCTTTTACTTCTGTTCCAGCTGTTACTGCAGATTCAACAGGCTTTGGATTTGCCTCTTCAGATTTCTGTTTGTCCTCAGTTTTGCTTCCTTCTTCTACTTTATTTGGAGTTTCCACTTTAGGACTAGCCAATTCATGATTACCATCGTTAGCAGGTCTAGTAGTTTCTGTATCCTTAGTCACTTTATCTTCTGTCGACTCAGCTTTGGGTTTTACAAACTCACGCCCACCATTCTCATCAGCCTTTGCGATAGCAGCTGCCACATCATCGGGAAGCTTATCTAAAGGCTGAGGTTGATGAACCGTTGTTTCTTCTGTTTGAGTATTGGATGAGGCCACTTCCTCAGCTTGTACAGCTGAAATACCAAATATACTAGCCCCAATCATTACAGATGCCGCACCTATTGCAAATTTACGAATGCTATAATGACAACGTTTATCAAAAAGTCTTTTGTTCATTAAAATCCTCATTTCTTTTTCTTGATACAAAGTAAGCGTTTACTTTATTTAAAAAATAACCTCCTTCTGAATACACAAACAAGTACCAAGTTCGATAATATATTTTATATATTGAATATATCAAAACACACCTAAAATTGCAATCATTTTCCATCAATTTAACCTAATAAAATGGTATGCAAGATAAGTTCATTCAAAAGAAATAGGTGCAATGAAAGTAGCTTTCTATTCTATACTCTTTCCAATACAAATTTCATTCTATTAATAGCACTTTCATACTTCAAATTTATAGTTTATGGACTCATATCATTTTAGACTGCATTATATAAAAAGAAGGTAAAACATTATTCTACCTTCTTTTTCCTATTTTATATCCAATGTTCGAAGTGCTGCCTGATAGGTTTGCTCCATCAGCATGGTAATAGTCATAGGACCGACACCTCCAGGTACTGGCGTGATATAGCTAGCAAGTGGTGCAACTGCCTCATAATCCACATCCCCACAAAGCTTCCCATTTTCATCACGGTTCATCCCGACATCAATGACAACCGCACCAGGTTTGACAAAGTCAGCAGTCACAAACTTGGCACGACCGATTGCGACCACAAGAATATCCGCTTTAGCAGCCACCTTGGCCAGATTATGAGTCCGTGAGTGAGTCAAGGTTACCGTCGCATTCTTTGCCAAAAGAAGTTGGGCCATAGGTTTTCCAACAATATTGGAACGACCGATGACGACCGCATTTTTACCTTCCAAGTCAATACCATATTCATGAAACATTTCCATAATTCCTGCAGGTGTCGAAGGAATCATGACTGGATGACCTGACCAAAGACGCCCCATGTTTAGCGGATGAAAACCATCCACATCCTTTTCTGGGTCAATGGCTAATAAAACCACCTCTTCATCGATATGTTTTGGTAAAGGCAACTGAACCAAAATCCCATGCCAAGCTGGATTTTGATTGTATTTAGCAATCAAATCTAACAACTCCGCTTGACTAATGGTCTCTGGAACTCGCACTACTTCGCTACGGAAACCAGCCGCAAGAGCTGACCTCTCCTTGTTGCGAACGTAGACTTGGCTGGCTGGATTATCCCCAACCAAAATCACTACCAAACCAGGTACTAGACCTGTTTCTTCCTTTAGTTTTTCAGTCTTTTCAGCCAACTGCCCCTGCAATTTGGCCGCTAAAGCTTTCCCATCAATAATCTGTGTCATATCAATTCTCTTTTCTTTCAAATATCTTCCATTATACCAAAAACTGCTAGTACCCTCTAACACTTCTTTCCTAGGCAATCCTATAGTTTCAAACTATAAGAAAAAGCTCTGGTTGAGCTTTTCACTAATCTTGTCTTGAAATTTTAAAATAGATTATAAAACCTTACTCAAGAAATCTTTAGTCCGTTGTTCTTGGGTTTGTTCAAAAATCTGCTCAGGTGTCCCATCTTCAACAACCACACCGTCTGCCATAAAGATGACACGGTCTGCCACCTCACGGGCAAATCCCATCTCATGTGTTACGATAACCATAGTCATACCTGATTTGGCAAGGTCTTGCATAACAGCCAGTACCTCTCCTACCATTTCAGGGTCCAAGGCTGAAGTTGGCTCGTCAAAGAGCAAAACATCAGGTTCCATAGCTAAACCACGCGCAATGGCAATCCGCTGTTGCTGCCCACCTGACAAACTCTGTGGATAAGCAGTTGACTTATCTGGTAAACCAACTTTTTTCAAAAGTTCCTGGGCTCTCTTCTCAGCAACTTCCTTACTTTCACCTTTGGTCTTGATAGGAGACAAGGTGATATTTTCCATCACAGTCATATTAGGAAAGAGATTAAATTGTTGGAAAACCATACCCATCTTCTCACGCATGGCAAAGAGGTCATTCTTCTTGTCCGTAATATCGACTCCCTCAAAGATAACCTTCCCCTTGGTCGCTTCTTCCAACAAATTCATAGAGCGAAGCAAGGTAGATTTTCCGCTCCCTGAAGGACCGATAATAACGACAACTTCTCCTCTTTTAATCTCGAGGTTGATGCCCTTCAATACTTCATTCTTTCCAAAGGATTTATGTAAATTTTCAATTTTTATCAAGGTTTCTGTCATTATTTCTTATCTCCTTGTCCCATACGTTTTTCAAAAGCTTTCAAGGCTACTGTCAAAATAGAGGTCATAATCAAGTAATAAAAGGCTGCAAATAAAAGTGGTGTTAAAGGTAGATAGGTTGTTATAGAAACTGTTGTAGCCCCGTTCCACAACTCCATAACACCGATAGCTGATAATAGGGAGCTGTCCTTGATAATGGTGATAAATTCGTTCCCCAATGCTGGCAAAATATTTTTGATAGCTTGTGGTAAAATCACATAGCGCATGGCATTTTTAGGACGAATCCCTAAAGAATAGGCCGCCTCTAACTGCCCCTTAGGAACCGCATTAATCCCAGCACGAACAGTCTCAGAAACATAAGCACCACTGTTCATAGAAATAATCAAAATTCCTGGAATCAGACGAGAAAGATCAACACCCAAAATCCCAACCTGAATAGTCGGAGCATTGATATGCATAAGAGCAAAGGCAATCATAATCTGAACCATCATCGGCGTCCCACGGAAAATCCAAACGTATAAGTTGGCAAGCCAAAAAAGCGGTTTAAACTTTGAACGTTGCCCAAAAGCCAAGACAACACCCAAAATAGTCCCAAAAAAGACAACACAGATAGAAATAAGAACCGTCACGACAGCCCCATAGTTAAAATAAGGTAAATACTTTGGTAAAAAAGAAAAATTCATAGTCTCACTGCTTTCTAAAATAGAATACTGTATAATTATAACATTAATTGAATTAAAATTCAAATCTTTTGTCTAATTTATTCAAAAAATCTTTAAGTTGGTAGAATTAGCGAGAAATCTTAGTTTTTTCTAGGCAAGTTGACCTCCTTTATGGTAAAATAGTAACGATAAGAAATGAAGGAGAATCAAAATGGAAT
>CAJZGT010000059.1 GCA_916048145.1 uncultured Streptococcus sp. | reverse complement strand
CCAGCAGGTCTTGTCTTACGCTCAGGAGTATCTCTTACTTGTTTTGGGGCAACGCCTGTCGATTGACGTGATTTTATCCTATATCAAGCATGTTTTTCACCTGCCTATGTCCTTCTTTGCGACACGTAGAACAGGGGAAATCGTGTCTCGTTTCACGGATGCTAACAGTATCATTGATGCGCTGGCTTCGACTATCCTTTCGATTTTCCTAGATGTGTCAACGGTTGTCATTATTTCCCTTGTTTTATTTTCACAAAATACCAATCTCTTTTTCATGACCTTATTGGCGCTTCCTATCTATACAGTGATTATCTTTGCCTTTATGAAGCCGTTTGAAAAGATGAATCGGGATACCATGGAAGCCAATGCGGTTCTGTCTTCTTCTATCATTGAGGACATTAACGGTATTGAGACTATCAAGTCTTTGACTAGTGAAAGTTCACGTTATCAAAAGATTGACAAGGAATTTGTGGATTATCTGAAAAAATCCTTTACCTATAGTCGAGCAGAGAGTCAGCAAAAGGCTCTGAAAAAAGTTGCCCATCTCTTGCTCAATGTCGGCATTCTATGGATGGGGGCTGCTCTGGTCATGGATGGCAAGATGAGTTTGGGGCAGTTGATTACCTATAATACCTTGCTGGTTTACTTTACCAATCCTTTGGAAAATATCATCAATCTGCAAACCAAGCTTCAGACAGCACAGGTTGCCAATAACCGTCTAAATGAAGTATATCTGGTAGCTTCGGAGTTTGAGGAGAAGAAAACGGTTGAGGATTTGAGCTTGATGAAGGGAGATATGACCTTCAAGCAGGTTTCCTACAAGTATGGCTATGGTCGAGATGTCTTGTTGGATATCAATTTGACTATTCCCCAAGGTTCTAAAGTGGCTTTTGTGGGGATTTCAGGGTCAGGTAAGACGACTTTGGCTAAGATGATGGTTAATTTTTACGATCCAAGTCAGGGAGAGATTAGTCTGGGTGGTATCAATCTCAATCAGATTGATAAAAAGGCTCTGCGCCAGTTTATTAACTATCTGCCTCAACAGCCCTATGTCTTTAATGGAACGATTTTGGAGAATCTTCTTTTGGGAGCCAAGGAGGGGACGACTCAGGAGGACATCTTGCGGGCGGTCGAGTTGGCAGAGATTCGGGAGGATATTGAGCGCATGCCATTGAATTATCAGACAGAATTGACTTCGGATGGGGCAGGAATTTCAGGTGGTCAACGTCAGAGAATTGCTCTGGCGCGTGCTCTCTTGACAGATGCGCCGGTCTTGATTTTGGATGAGGCGACCAGCAGTTTGGATATTTTGACAGAGAAGCGAATTGTTGATAATCTCATGGCTTTAGACAAGACCTTGATTTTCATTGCCCACCGCTTGACCATTGCTGAGCGGACAGAGAAGGTTGTTGTCTTGGATCAGGGCAAGATTGTTGAAGAAGGAAAGCATGCTGATTTGCTTGCACAGGGTGGATTTTACGCCTATTTGGTGAATAGCTAGAAAGAGGAGAGGATGAAACCAGAATTTTTAGAAAGCGCGGAGTTTTATAATCGTCGTTACCATAATTTTTCCAGTCGAGTGATTGTACCCATGTCCCTTCTACTTGTCTGTTTACTTGGCTTTGCAACTGTTGCAGAGAAGGAGATGAGTTTGTCTACTAGAGCTACTGTCGAGCCTAGTCGTATCCTTGCAAATATCCAGTCAACTAGCAACAATCGTATTCTTGTCAATCATTTGGAAGAAAATAAGCTGGTTAAAAAGGGGGAGCTTCTGCTTCAATACCAGGAAGGGGCAGAGGGTGTCCAAGCGGAGGCCTATGCTAGTCAGTTGGACATGCTCAAGGATCAAAAAAAGCAATTGGAGTATTTGCAAAAGAGTCTGCAAGAAGGGGAGAACCACTTTCCAGAGGAGGATAAGTTTGGCTACCAAGCCACCTTTCGCGACTACATCAGTCAAGCAGGCAGTCTTAGGGCTAGTACATCGCAACAAAATGAGACCATCGCGTCCCAGAATGCAGCAGCTAGTCAAACCCAAGCCGAAATCGGTAACCTCATCAGCCAAACAGAGGCTAAAATTCGCGATTACCAGACAGCTAAGTCAGCTATTGAAACAGGTGCTTCCTTGGCCAGTCAGAATCTAGCCTACTCTCTCTACCAGTCCTACAAGTCTCAGGGAGAGGAAAATCCGCAAGCTAAGGCTCAGACAATTTCGCAGGTGGAAGCGCATCTTTCTCAGTTAGAATCTAGTCTTGCTACTTACCGTGTTCAGTATGCAGGTTCAGGTACCCAGCAAGCCTATGCGTCAGGCTTAAGCAGTCAATTGGAGTCCCTTAAATCCCAACACTTGGCAAAGGTTGGTCAGGAATTGACCCTTCTAGATCAGAAAATCTTGGAAGCAGAGTCAGGCAAGAAGGTTCAGGGAAGTCTTCTAGACAAGGGGAAAATTACGGCGAGTGAGGATGGGGTGCTTCACCTTAATCCTGAGACTAGTGATTCTACCATGGTAGCAGAAGGTGCCTTACTAGCCCAACTCTATCCGTCCTTGGAAAAAGAAGGGAAAGCCAAACTCACAGCTTATCTAAGTTCAAAAGATGTAGCAAGGATCAAGGTCGGTGATTCTGTTCGCTATACTACTACTCATGATGCCAAGAATCAACTTTTCCTAGATTCTACTATTACAAGTATTGATGCGACAGCTACCAAGACTGAAAAAGGGAATTTCTTTAAAATTGAGGCGGAGACTAATCTAACTTCGGAGCAGGCTGAAAAACTTCGATATGGGGTGGAGGGTCGCCTACAGATGATTACAGGTAAGAAAAGTTACCTACGTTATTATTTGGATCAATTTTTGAACAAAGAGTAATGTTCGTGTTTTTAGAGTTAAATGATTTTTAAACTGTGAGAAAGATTCTTCTTGCAGTTTTTTTCTTTATGATTTTTGAAACACACCTACTATTTATTCGTTTAAATTCTTGTAATTTTAGGTTTTTTATGGTAGAATGTGCTCAAGTAATACGAAAGGCGAACTTTAAAATGTCAAAACAATTAATCTATTCGGGAAAAGCTAAAGATATCTATACAACTGAGGATGAAAATCTTATTATTTCAACTTACAAGGACCAGGCGACTGCTTTCAATGGTGTCAAGAAGGAGCAGATTGCAGGTAAGGGAGTCTTGAATAATCAGATCTCATCTTTTATTTTTGAGAAATTAAATGCGGCTGGTGTGGCGACTCACTTTGTGGAGAAACTTTCAGATACGGAACAACTCAATAAAAAGGTTAAGATTATTCCTTTGGAAGTTGTGCTCCGTAACTACACGGCTGGTTCCTTTTCAAAACGTTTTGGCGTAGACGAAGGTATCGCATTTGAGACTCCGATTGTCGAATTTTACTATAAAAATGATGATTTGGATGATCCATTTATCAATGACGAGCATGTGAAATTCCTAAAGATTGCGGATGACCAGCAAATCGCCTACTTGAAGGAAGAAACTCGTCGAATCAATGAACTCTTGAAAGCCTGGTTTGCTGAGATTGGTCTTAAGTTGATTGACTTTAAACTAGAGTTCGGTTTTGATAAGGATGGCAAGATTATCTTGGCAGACGAATTTTCACCAGATAACTGCCGCTTGTGGGATGCGGATGGCAACCACATGGACAAGGATGTTTTCCGTAGAGGATTGGGAGAACTAACCGACGTTTACGAGATTGTTTGGGAGAAATTGCAGGATTTGAAATAATCTGTTAGAAACGGAAAACCTTCGTCTTTCAGATGTAAGGACTCAGGCTGAAAAGGTCTCCTAGACCTTTACACTCCGTCGGGGGCTAGGTAAATTAACCGGCATCTACGAGATTGTCTGGGAAAAGTTGCAAGGTTATTTGGGAACATTGCAAGAGCTGAAATAAAGGAATAAGAATTGATGGATAAACGTATTTTTGTTGAAAAAAAGGCTGATTTTCAGGTCAAGTCAGAGAGTTTGGTTAGAGAACTCCAGCACAACTTGGGACTTTCAAGCTTGAAAAGTATTCGTATTGTGCAAGTGTATGATGTATTTGATTTGGCTGAGGACTTGTTTGCGCCTGCAGAGAAACACATCTTCTCTGAGCAGGTGACAGACCATGTTTTGGACGAAGTTGCTGTGCAGGCGGATCTGGCTAACTATGCTTTCTTTGCCATTGAAAGCCTACCTGGGCAATTTGACCAACGTGCAGCTTCGTCACAGGAAGCCTTGCTTTTGCTGGGAAGTTCGAGTGATGTAATAGTCAATACAGCCCAACTTTACTTGGTTAATAAAGATATTGATGCGGCTGAGTTAGAAGCGGTCAAAAACTACCTGCTTAATCCAGTTGATTCTCGTTTCAAGGATATCACGACAGGGATTGCCAAGCAGGAATTTTCTGAGTCAGATAAGACCATTCCGAAATTAACTTTCTTTGAAAGCTATACAGCAGAGGACTTTGCCCGCTACAAGGCCGAGCAGGGCATGGCAATGGAAGTGGATGATTTGCTCTTTATTCAAGATTATTTCAAGTCAATAGGGCGCGTGCCAACTGAGACGGAACTCAAGGTTTTGGATACTTACTGGTCTGACCACTGCCGTCACACGACTTTTGAGACAGAGTTGAAACACATTGATTTCTCCGCATCGAAATTCCAAAAACAATTGCAGTCAACCTATGATAAATATATCGCTATGCGCGATGAGTTGGGGCGTTCTGAAAAACCTCAAACATTGATGGATATGGCGACTGTTTTCGGTCGTTATGAGCGTGCCAATGGACGTTTGGATGACATGGAAGTGTCAGACGAAATCAATGCTTGCTCAGTTGAAATCGAAGTGGATGTTGATGGTGTGAAAGAGCCATGGCTCCTAATGTTCAAGAATGAAACTCACAACCACCCAACGGAAATTGAGCCATTTGGTGGGGCGGCTACTTGTATCGGTGGTGCTATTCGTGACCCATTATCAGGTCGCTCATATGTTTACCAAGCTATGCGTATCTCAGGTGCTGGAGATATTACCGCACCGATTTCAGAAACTCGCGCTGGGAAATTGCCACAACAAGTCATTTCTAAAACAGCGGCCCATGGTTATTCTTCATACGGTAACCAGATTGGACTTGCAACAACCTACGTTCGTGAATACTTCCACCCAGGCTTTGTAGCTAAACGCATGGAGCTAGGTGCTGTTGTCGGAGCGGCTCCTAAGGGCAATGTTGTCCGTGAAAAACCGGAAGCTGGTGATGTCATTATCCTTCTTGGAGGTAAGACTGGACGTGATGGTGTCGGTGGTGCGACAGGTTCTTCTAAGGTTCAAACAGTTGAGTCCGTGGAAACTGCTGGAGCTGAAGTTCAAAAAGGGAATGCTATCGAAGAACGCAAGATTCAACGTCTGTTCCGTAATGGCGATGTCACTCGTCTTATCAAGAAGTCTAATGACTTTGGTGCTGGTGGTGTCTGTGTAGCCATCGGTGAATTAGCAGACGGTCTTGAAATCGACCTCAACAAGGTTCCTCTTAAATACCAAGGCTTGAATGGTACAGAAATTGCCATCTCTGAATCTCAAGAACGGATGGCAGTCGTGGTTCGTCCTGAGGATGTAGATGCCTTCGTTGCTGAATGTAACAAAGAGAATATTGATGCTGTTGTGATTGCGACAGTGACGGAAAAACCAAATCTGGTTATGCACTGGAATGGTGAAACCATCGTCGACTTGGAGCGTTGCTTCCTTGATACCAATGGTGTACGAGTGGTTGTTGATGCCAAGGTTGTGGACAAGGATGTCAAACTCCCAGAAGAACGCACAACAAGCGCTGACACACTTGAAGCAGATACCTTTACGGTTCTATCTGACCTCAACCATGCGAGTCAAAAAGGATTACAGACTATCTTTGACTGCTCTGTTGGACGCTCTACGGTTAATCACCCACTTGGTGGTCGCTACCAACTTACACCAACTGAGGCTTCTGTGCAGAAGTTGCCAGTTCAACACGGTGTGACTCATACTGCGTCAGTAATGGCCCAAGGTTTCAACCCTTATCTAGCAGAATGGTCTCCATATCACGGTGCTGCTTATGCGGTTATTGAAGCGACTGCTCGTTTGGTTGCTGCTGGTGCCAACTGGTCTAAGGCTCGTTTCTCTTACCAAGAGTACTTCGAGCGTATGGATAAACAAGCAGAGCGTTTTGGTCAGCCAGTAGCAGCTCTCCTAGGCTCTATCGAAGCTCAGATTCAGCTTGGCTTGCCATCTATCGGTGGTAAGGACTCTATGTCTGGTACCTTTGAAGAATTGACGGTGCCACCAACCTTGGTTGCTTTTGGAGTGACAACAGCAGATAGCCGTAAGGTGCTCTCTCCAGAATTTAAAGTTGCTGGGGAAAACATCTACTACATTCCAGGCCAAGCACTCTCAGTAGAGATTGATTTTGACTTAATTAAGAAAAACTTTACTCAATTTGAAGCCCTTCAAAAGGCTCACAAAGTAACAGCGGCTTCAGCTGTCAAATACGGCGGTGTGGTTGAAAGTTTGGCTCTTGCTACCTTTGGAAATCATATTGGTGCAGAGGTGACCTTGCCTGAACTTGAAACGGCTTTGACAGCTCAATTAGGCGGATTTGTCTTCACATCTCCTGAAGAAATTGCTGGAGTAGAGAAAATCGGTCAAACAAAAGCAGACTTTACACTCCTTGTCAACGGTGTGAAGCTAGATGGACAGAAACTTGACAGTGCCTTCCAAGGAAAACTGGAAGAAGTTTACCCAACAGAGTTTGCTCAAGCCAAAGAACTGACTGAAGTACCAGCTGTGGTATCAGATGTTGTGATTAAAGCCAAAGAAAAGGTTGAAAAACCTGTGGTTTACATCCCAGTCTTCCCAGGAACTAACTCAGAATATGACTCAGCTAAGGCCTTCGAAAAAGAAGGTGCAGAGGTCAACTTGGTGCCATTTGTTACCTTGAATGAAGAGGCTATTGTCAAGTCAGTTGAAACCATGGTTGACAACATCAGTAAAGCTAACATTCTCTTCTTTGCAGGTGGATTCTCAGCTGCGGATGAGCCAGATGGATCGGCTAAGTTTATCGTCAATATCCTTCTCAATGAAAAAGTGCGTGCGGCTATTGATAGCTTTATCGCTCGTGGTGGCTTGATTATCGGTATCTGTAATGGATTCCAGGCCTTGGTCAAATCAGGTCTTCTTCCATACGGAAACTTCGAGGATGCTAGTAGTACTAGTCCAACCCTCTTCTACAATGATGCCAACCAACACGTGGCCAAGATGGTGGAAACTCGTATTGCCAATACTAATTCACCATGGCTTGCTGGAGTGCAAGTGGGAGATATCCACGCTATTCCTGTTTCACACGGTGAAGGGAAGTTTGTCGTGACGGCTGAGGAATTTGCAGAGCTCCGTGACAATGGTCAAATCTTTAGCCAATACGTTGACTTTGACGGCAAACCAAGCATGGACTCTAAGTACAATCCGAATGGTTCTGTCCATGCCATCGAAGGAATTACCAGCAAGAACGGCCAAATCATCGGTAAGATGGGCCACTCAGAACGTTATGAGGAAGGTCTTTTCCAAAACATCCCAGGAAATAAAGACCAGCACCTGTTTGCGTCAGCGGTTAAATATTTCACTGGAAAATAAGACTTGCAGATTTTCTAATAGATAGTATCAGTAATGTAAAAGTCATGTAAATTTATCTCTTGACGATTGCAAATGAAAATTAGGTATAAAAAATGACATACGAAGTAAAATCTCTTAATGAAGAATGTGG
>CAJZGT010000058.1 GCA_916048145.1 uncultured Streptococcus sp. | reverse complement strand
AAACCAATCCACTTCCAAGCACCACCTGCAAAGGCGATATCTTGGCTAATCTTGTGGTGATTACGGAAGTTGCGATTATATTTTTCCTCGCTATCCTGATAATAGTCCCAGTAAACCAAGGTTACACGGTCTTTGAGACGGTCTAGGTAGACACGAGTTTCTTCTGGAATTTCCACATCACGGTCGTACTGGCCATCTGCTGACATAAGTTTAAAGAACATATCGCTCCACATCTGGCAGTGGAAACCATACTTGTCTGCAATATCCAGCACGCGCTCCAAGTGTTGGCACATGAGGAGACTACGATCCACAACACCGTTCAGAATCAAGTAGCGTCCCAAACCAACCAAGTGGGCTTCGTCCATCCCGATATTGACCTTGCGAGTCTTCAATTTAGATAGAGTAGCAAACATGCCATCAATCAGATTATAAACCTTTTCTTCGCCAATGAGAAGAATGTCCTCTACATCACGGAGTTCCTGGACTTCTTTTACACCCCATTTGACAAAGGCCGACAAGTGAGCCAAAGTCTGAATGCAAGGCACAAAGGTCATATCAAACTGCTGGGCATAGGCTTCGATTTCCTGCAACTCCTCAGCCGAATAAGCTCCACGGAAATAACCAAAGTAAGGTTGTCCCTCAATCTGGTAGGTGTCTTCCATGTAGAGCTCAAAGGTTGAGTAGCCCATGAGAGCCAAGACCTCTATCATCTGCTTGGCAGAAGCCACATTCAGCACCGCATTTCGTGAACAGTCTGCCATATAAGCCAAATCTTCATAGGCCGCCTGCTCCTCAATCTCTACTTTATCACCTTCTACTAGAGCTGTTGCCAACAAGGACAAGGCACGATAAAGTTGGTGAGGTTTGCGGTAAGTTAGTTGATAGTGGCCACCCTCACCCTTGATAGAGATAGAGGCTTGGTCAGACTGAGTGACAGCTACTTCGACATCTGGTAGAGAGATGTGACCTTTTAAAACCTCAATAGCTTGCGCTTGTTTGTCACTAAGTCCTGTAAATCTTACCATTGATTTTCCTCCTGTAGCCAGTTGACAAGGGCACCGTAGAGATTAGCATCTGCATGATAGGTGCAGGCTTGGATGACAGGTGCGACCGTGTATTCTTCGTAGGTCTCTACAAAGTCTTCAACAGCTTCCTTGACACCTTGAATAAAATCTGGGTTTTGACTGATAGAGCCTCCCAGACTAATGACATCTGGATCAATCAGATACTGAATATTGAGCAAGCCTTGCGCCAGATTACGATTCATGCGCTCAATAGCTTCTTGACAAAGGGCATTTCCTGCTTCGGCCTCTTGGTAAATCTTGCGACCGTCCCAGTCAGTCTGACCAGATTTTTCAATCACGTAGCGCACCATATTCCCAGTTGACGCTAGTTGCGACCAGTTGTTAAGCTTTTCAGCAGGGGCAAGAGTTGTCATGTAGCCAAATTCTCCTCCCAAGCCGTGTCGACCTCGGTGAAGTCTGCCATTGATAATCATGGCTCCACCAATCCCTGTCCCAATCACGACACAGGCTGCATTTTCAAGCTCTGGATGAGCTAGCAATTCACTGAGTCCAACGCAGTTGGCATCATTTTCCAGATGGACAGGAATCTGATAAGAGCTAAGCGCCTCATACCAAGAAAATCCGTGAATGTAGGGCACCGCACTGAAGCCATCAATCACACCTGTTTCTTGATTGACCGCACCTGGAACGCTCATAGCAATCCCGCTATAATCCTGCTCTGACAAGCGTTGGTCTAGCCACACTAGTAAATCCTCCAAGTTTTCTGGTGTTGGGATACTTGTCTTATCCAGTATTTTCCCATCAGGAGTCAGACTAGCAAACTTAATCCCAGTCCCTCCGATATCAATCGTTGCAATGGTCATTGTTTTTACCATAAAAAGGGGCGAATCAGCAGTTAGTCCTTACCTTTTCGCCCCTCCTTTCTTTTTATGTTTACTTTTTGAAATTAAATTTCTTCTTTTTTGATGAATTCTGTACGAATCTCTTGTGGTGAAATGAGGCCTCTATGAACTGGGTATGGTCGTTCAAGTAGGTCAAGGGAGAGATGTTGACTTTCCGGTACACGTACATTTTCACTACACATATTGTAGTAACGAAGAACATAGCCTTCTTCATTTTCAGCTACCTTAAAGGCTGTTGGACAGATTTGCGGTATACTGAGAACAGAATGGCTCAAGAGGCTACCAGTCGCAGCCACGCTTCCTTCTTGTTTAGCAAGCTGAAGGCTGGTAAACGGTGTCTGCAAGGCTTTAGCACGACGGAAAGCTGAGAAGCGTTCTTGGACTTGGTGGCATTCAAGCGCAAACTCGACTTCAAACTCACGCAAGCATTGTGCTTCTGGTGTTGGGAAGTAACCCCAGTCACCTAGCTCACCTGATGCACGCAAAATAGTCACTGCAATGGTGTCGTCTCCAAGGATTTCGTATTCATTCAATCCCTTGTTGGATACAGTCACACCTTTTTCATCGTCATACAGACTAACAAAGGCTTGTTGGTGTTGAGGATTTTCAGGATTTTCCCATGAAGCTGCTGGTTTGTTTGGTCGTGTCACCACCTCATAGATGCTTTCAGAATCATTGCTTGGACGCGTGTTATGAGTCTTGACCAAGAGACGGATACGGTGGTCTTTGGCAGTGTTGGTAAAGCGAGTCTTGCAACGGATTTGTGGATTATCAACGAAGACAGTCATCTCAGTTTCCAGAGGAATGCTTGTCAATTCTTCTGAACGTCCAGCTTCACGCTTCATAAACTCGATGATGCCTTTTTGCTCTTCTTCTAGCTTTTCATCGGCACTGACAGGCACAGTCAATTCATGTTTGAGCAAAATCTTAGCGTAGCGAGCTGTGTTTTCCAAGACTTCGTAGCCCTTAAGCTCTGCATAGATTGGCTCTGTTCCTTTTGGTTGGAAATAGATATACTCGTTTCCGATGTCACCACGGTCTTCGAAGCGGATAAAATCTTCATAGGCTTCGTGAGTTGTCTTGTCATAGACTGTGATATTGTCATCCACACTCACCGTTACAAATGGCGTATCAATCACTCCGTTTTGGTAAATGCCGTCGCGGTGTTCTTGTTCTCCTTCCAGCAATTGGAAGGTTGTCCAAGAAAGTGGCGCTAGGTGAACTGGAATTGTCACGCGCACTTGTCGAGCGATACGAGCTTGGCGGAACTTGTCTTTTGGTAAATCGTACTCAAAATTAGCCCCAAGATCTTCGATCTTAGCCTCTACAGGACGACCATCCAAGTCCTCCACACGGTAACTTGGCAAGGTAAGAGCAGCCATCTTCTTGTAACCTTCTGTTGGGTGCAATTCCTTGAAATCACAAGTCGCCACATCAACCACTGTGCTGACAGTATCGACCTTATCATGCAAGCCTGTATTAATGATAGTAAAGAGATAATCACTTTGAGCCTTAGCTGTGGCGATTTTGCCCTTCCATTCGTTGAGAAGATTGGTCTTAACAAAGTTTCCAACTTGATTAACCTTGGCAAAACGAGTTTCCATCTCTCGGTGAACTTCGTCCACGCTACAGCCACAGATGCTATCATGTGGCGCATTCTGCAAAAGTGTTTTCCAAGCATAGGTCAACTGGTCCTTGTGGTTATGACCCCCAGTAATAATCGTCAAGGGTTCTACAACTTGCTCTAGGAGGTTGCTATTTTCTTGGAAGGCTTGTTTGAGGTAAATACGAGATGAAGAAGTGTTGGCAAGTGTGTACCAGCCATCAGTTTCCTGACTGGTCAACTCGCCTGTCACCGTTGATAAGTGTTCAGGAAGGGCACCCTCCACAGCTTGGACATATTCATCAAAAGAACTATGCACAAAGGTCACATCTGGGAAGAGTTCATTGGCCACACGAATGGCTTCGCTCAGATTTTTCTGTACAGGTTGGTGGTCACAGCCGTTCATCATCAACCATTGGTTAGTTGAAGCGTAGGCACGCACATCTGACAATTTTTGTTTCCAGAAGGTCAAGGCCTCATCTTTGTCAATTGGGATTTCATTCCCGTTACTATACCAGTTGGCAAAGAGAATACCTAAAACACAACTACCATCCGCACCCTGCCAGTACATTTCTGAAAACTGGGATGTAAACTGCTCATCTTCAAGGACTTGGTTGTCAAATCCAATCGGCTTCACACCACGACCAAAAGCGGCCACGTGAATGCCTGATTTTTGAAGAATTTGAGGCGCTTGTCCCATATTTCCAAAGGTATCTGGGAAGTAACCAATCTGAGTTGATTTGCCCCATTTTGCACATTCTGCTTGACCAATCAAGGTATTGCGAACATTGGCTTCACTTGAAATCAAGTAATCATCCTGCAAGATGTAAAAGGGACCAATTTTAAGTTTGCCTTCGTCGATGTATCGTTGGACTTTGTCGCGATTTTCAGGGCGAATTTCCAAGTAGTCATCAAGGACAATGGTTTGGCCATCTAAATGGAAACTCTTGAACTCAGGGTCATTTTCAAAGAGATCAAAGAGATTGTCAAACAATTCCACCAACTGCATACGGTGGCTTTCAAAAGGCAAGTACCACTCACGGTCCCAGTGACTATGTGAGATAATATGTACGACAACATTTTCCATGAAGTAAAACCTCATTCTAAATTTAAATTTTTATTGTTAACGTTTTAAATGTAAAGGTGTGATTCTGACAAGAATCAGTTGCGCTAAAGCGTGTTCCTTAACGGATATCCAAGTAATCCAAGACCAATTCACAAAACATCATGTTAGCCCAAGAGAACCATTCACGAGAGTAGAGCGTTGGGTCATCCACGTGGAAGCTTTCGTGCATAACACCTGTACCACCATCGCAAGCAACCAGCTGATCCAGCAAGAATTTCTTCTCTGCCTTATCTCTTGTTGTCAAACCTTGGATAGAAAGGGCGATGGGCCAGATATAGCGATAGAAGGTATGAGAACTTCCGAGACCGCTAGCGTATTCTCCTTGGTAGAAGTATGGATTTTCAGGGCTCAGAATGGTACGACGAGTTGCTTGATAGACTTCGTCGTCAATGTCGCAGTAGCCCAGATAAGGTGCAGCCAACAAACTTGGTACGTTTGGATCATCCATGATGCTGGCATTTCCTAGACCATCCACTTCAAAGGCATAAATCTTTTCGCCCTTGCTGTTGGTTGTGTAGGCGTAGTTTTCAATTCCTTCTTGGATTTCAGACTGGAGACGCTTAGCATCTGTGATAATGCTCGAGCTATCAGCTAGGTCTAATTCTGCAAAGATTTCTTGGACATAACCCAAGACTACTACAGCAAACATATTTGACGGAATCAAGTAACTATACTGACAGCAGTCATCACTCGGACGAAAGGCTGACCAGGTCATACCTGTCACTGCAAAATCAGAACCAAAGCCATTATTTACCAAGGTATCTTCCTTACGGTCCGTATCTCGTACAAAACGATAAGGAGAGTTCTTGTGGTCTTGTTCTACCGTCCACAGATGGAGAATTTCCTTAGTCGCTGCGACAAAAGTCTCATCAAACTGACTAGTCTCGCCAGTCTCTTTCCAGAGGAGATAAGCCAACTGCAAAGGATAGCAAAGCGAGTCTACCTCGTACTTGCGTTCCCAAATCCAGCCGTTAAGATCTGTGTGGTCAGTCTCATGGTGACCCTTCCAGTTCTCCTCAATGTTAAAGGAATTGGCATAAGGATCCTTGAGTACCAAGGTCATCTGACGCTTGACCAAACCTGCAATGGTCTGACGCAGAAGGGTATCTCTTTTGGCTACATGAAGGTAGGGCCTGAGTTGGGCTGTCGAATCTCGAAGCCACATAGCAGGAATATCTCCTGTGAGTACAAAGGTTGAACCATCTTCTAGGATTTCAACCGTATTGTCCAAGGTGTCGGTGTAGCAACGCTCGAAAACATCCACCCATTCTGGATGATCCTTAGCCCGCTCTGCTACTTCATCTAGCCACTCTCTAACAATTTCTTTTGAATAAATCATCGTGCAGTATCCTCTTTCAAACAAGTTTCATTTTCAGTATATAGCTTTTGAGACAGAAAATACATACACAAATGATAGTCATTTTTCTACAAAATAGTTATCTTTGAAACTCCTTTTCTAAAGGCTATCTTTTTCTGATATAATGTAGAAAAACAGCTAAAGGAAAGACTATGAAACCACTACTTGAAACCATTGATACCCGCTTTGGAACTGCCAGCAAGCATGCCTTTTCTCGGGGAAATACCCTGCCGTATACAGGCGTACCTTTTGGGATGAATTACTTTGTACCCCAGACCAGTGACCAGGATGGATCTTGGTTTTTCAATCCACATCTGCCTATATTTCAGGGGATTCGATTAACCCACCAGCCCAGTCCTTGGATTGGGGACTACTCTTGGATCCTTCTGACACCTGTTACAGGTCAACTAGGTGGAGACAGCCTCTTCCATCGTCAGTCTTCCTATGATATGGATAAGGCCTCTTTCCAACCTCATTATCTGAAGATTTTCTCCCTGCGCTATCAGATTGAAATCCAGCTCACACCGACTTGCTATGGTGCTTCTATTCGTTTGGAGCAAAAGCAAGGCAAAGTTCTCTCCCTCTACCTTCACGCAGCAGATGAACTGACCGTGGAGCAAGTAGATAAGCGAACTCTTGCCCTTCGACAAGAAGGGAAAACTGAAACCAACAAAAATCCACTGATACTGTTCACATCCCTGAAAATGAATACGGATATTCTTGCTATCAATCAAGAAGACAGAGACTGGCGAATTGACTTAGCAAGTAGCCATGCTGAGATTCAGCTAGCGACTTCTTTCATCTCGCCTTCTCAAGCACTGCTTAATCTACCTCAAAAAGATTTTGATAACTGCAAAGCAAGTGCACAAAAAGATTGGGAAAATCTTCTCCATCGTTTTGATATCATGGAAACAGGAGAGACTGACAGAACCTTCTTTGATCACTGTCTCTACAGACTCTTCCTCTTCCCACAGACTTTTTATGAGGTTGATGAATCAGGGCAAGCCATCTACATAGATTTGGCTACTGGCACTGTCAAGCCCGGTGTTCTCTTCAGCAACAATGGTTTCTGGGATACCTTCCGCACCACCTTCCCCCTCTTTGCCCTTATCATACCGGAACACTACCACCGCTTTTTAGAAGGATTTCTCAATAACTACCGCGATACTGGTTTTCTCCCAAAATGGCTGGCTCCAGATGAACGGGGTATGATGCCAGGTACACTTTTAGACGGTATTATCGCCGATAGCGCCTGCAAGGACATGGCCCCCGACCTAGAAGAAGAATTCCTCCAAGCCATGCTTGAAACAGCCAGCAAAGCCGACCCTCTCGGCATCAATGGTCGTCACGGACTAGCCCAATACCAAGAACTAGGCTACCTCTCTACCGACCACCACGAAAGTGTTAGCCACACCCTAGACTATGCCTATAGTGACTTTTGTATCGCCAGCTGTGCCAAAAAACTAGGGAAAATAGAAATCGCTAAAACCTACAGGACTGCATCTCAAAATTACCGCCATCTATTTGATGCTGAAACGGGCTATATGCGAGCGCGAGACAATCGAGGCAACTTCCGCCCTGACTTCTCTCCTTATAGTTGGGGACGTGATTATGCCGAATGTTCTGCCATCCAAGCAACTTTAGGCGTCCTCCACGACATCCCAGACTTGATCCAACTTATGGGTGGCAAAGAAGCCTTTAGCAACTATCTTTTGAAAACCTGTCAAGATGCTCCTCTCTTTGAGACAACAGGCTATGGTTACGAAATTCACGAAATGAGCGAGATGGCTA
>CAJZGT010000057.1 GCA_916048145.1 uncultured Streptococcus sp. | reverse complement strand
TATGAATATCGCGATAGGGTGTATTCATACTAAATTCAATCAAAGCATAACGACTATCATTAAGGGTAGGAATACGCTTGTTTTCAAGTTTTTCTAGAACATCTGGAGTATAGTATATCTCCGCTCCATAAGCAATGACCAAATCATCTGCCACTTCTTTAGCAATCTCACGAACCTTTAAAAAATTCGTCGCTATTTTTTCTTCTGGAGTCTCAAACATCCCTTTTCGACGATGGGAAGTCGAAACAATCATCCTAACCCCTTGATTATATGCTTCTCTTAAAAGGGCTTTACTATCTTCTATAGACTTCGGGCCATCATCTACATCAAAGACAATGTGAGAGTGGATATCAATCATATCATCTTCCCTCCATCACATCTTGTATCGCACTTTTAGCAGCTGCTAGACTACTATCATCGATTTCCATCATATAGAGATTACTATCTGGCATAGCATAAGAAGGAAGTCCCATTTGACCTGTACCTTTGAGGTCTTGAGAGTTGACTTTATAACTACCACCACTCTCCAATTGAGCATTAACCAAATCCATCATCGTTTCGATCGGCATATTTGTTTGGAGGGAATCTTGCAAGCCTTGAATAATGTCACTATAATTTTTCAATGCTTCGGTAGAAGTTAATTTCTGAATGATTGCGACGATAACCTTTTGTTGATTACGACCACGGTCACGATCCCCATCAGCTAAAGAGTAACGTTCACGAACAAACCCAAGAGCTTGTTCAGAATCTAAATGAACATTTCCTACTGGGAAATGGAACTTCCCGTGACGAGATGTAAACTCCTGATCATTGTACACATCTACACCGCCTAAAAGGTCAATCAACTTCAGGAACGAAGTAAAGTTCAAGCGAACATAGTAGTTAATATCAACTCCATAAAGATTTTCCAAAGTATGAATAGAGGAGTCTACTCCATAAATACCTGCATGAGTCAATTTATCTTTTTGATTATTCCCTCCGTCTGCAATCGGAACATAGGAATCTCGAGGGGTTGTTGTCAATAGAATTTTTTTAGAATCTCGATTAACAGTCATCAAAATATTGACATCTGAACGAGAAACCGAACTAATTGGGCCGTAAGTGTCAATACCACTCACATAGACATTAAAGGACTTATTCTTAGAAACTTTAGGAGCAGCTACTTCCTTTGTGATATTTTTAGTGTAGATTTTCCTAATTTTTGATGCGTAATCAGGGTACTCAGATTCTATAATATTTTCAAAGACGCTATTTAAGACAATCGCTTTTGCTTCACCCGATACCAAACTCGTATAAGCTGCAAGATATGAAGTGCTTTGTTCAACCGTCAATTCTTTGCTCTGACTAGTTTTGATATCAGCTATCAATTTTTGAATATTCTCATTATCTGTATCCGTAGGCCCTGTAACACTATCTAGTTGTGTAACATTATGAACGTCACTTTCTTTCAGAACAACAACACTCATTGAGTATTCTGAGTAATTCGACGTAGAATTGATATGACTAGTAAAGCCGACAAATTGTTGCAGCGCAAAGAAAGAAACTGAACTCACTAAAATAGCTAGTGTTAAAAAGAAAATCGTAAATTTTTCTGCTTTTCTATAAATGATCAAAAGCAGACTCGCTAAAGCGACCAAAATCACTACGGCTGCCGTTATAACATTCAGGTATCTAAACGCCAATATATTATGTCTAAAAATCAAAAACAGCAAAAAACCACCCAATAATACATAAATGGTTAATAAAGCTATATTAACACTCCGCTTAACTTTCCCCGAACGGGCTCTTTTTGAACGTTTATTCATCGTTTTCCCCTATATGTTGATTATCAGAACTATTATATCACAATCATGAAACAATTTCCATTTATTCCTTTTCTTATCAGCGTTTTCATCGCTTTTTCTTTACTAAAATCACCTGAAAATTATACCTATTTTGTAAAGTGGCCTCTTATACAAAAAACAAGGATACTGATGGTAAAGTATCCTCGTTCTTATTTTTTATTTGATATGACTTTCAAATTCTTTTTGGCTTTTTTCAATAGCCTTCTTACTTTCTTCTTCCCACTTAGCCTTAGCTTCATCAAATTGTTTCTTGGTAACAGGGTCTTTTTGAAGTTTCATGTACTTGTAGTTATTTCCATCACCTTTGATGCCCACTAGAGAGTGAGCACGTGTAAAGGGAGTTACTTTGGTGACAGAGGCTGTACCACCACTTGACATCGTAGACATGATTAGAGAATGATCAATCATCCAAGCTTGTGCTTCAGCATATTTTTCATAACGCTTAGCAACATCTTTGTTTTCCGCATCTGCCTCTTTTAAAAGTTTCGTATAGGTATCAAGACCTAAACTCTTAATCAGTTCTTGATCTTCCTTAGCATCCAAACCAAAAATCTTGAGATAGAAACCATCTTCTGCATTAAATGGATCAAGATAAGTTGACGGATCTTGGTAATCACCCACCCAACCATCAAAGTTCAAGTCGTAATCACGAGACGCCGGATTCGGAGCAAGAAATGCAACATTGCTGAAATCATCCGTAGATAATTGTTGCACATCAACCACAATATTGTCATCCCCAAATACGGTCTCCAAGGTCTGTTTAACCGAATTCATACCAGAAACCGCGTTTTTATTGGTTTGATCAACAGGAACATCCAGATGAATAGGGAAGGTCACCCCTTTTGATTCCAATTCCTTTTTAGCTTCCGCAAATTTTGCTTGGGCCTTTTCCTTGTTGAAGTATCCGTCTTGGGCATCCGCCAAGTTAATGCCTGACCATTCTGTTCCGTACTGAACAAGTTTAGAAGAAACCACATCTCCGAAACTCTTATCTCCCACTTGTACAAAAGTAGGAGGAACAAGGGTGTTACGGAGGGTCTTGCTTGCTGCTTCTTGACCACTAGATTGGGCAGAATAAGCCGTACGATCGATAGCAAAATTGATTGCTTGACGGAAGTTCTTATTTAAAATTGCTATTTGAGTTGATTTCTTTTGTTCATCTGTTGTTTTAGCTGTATGGTTATAAGCTTTACGGTTAACATTAAAGTTAAAGTACCAAGATGTCTTGTCTTGTAAGCTATAAACAATATTGTCTTGATATTTTTCTTTTGTCTTGGCATAGTTAGAGCTGTTTGGATAAACTCCTGCCAGAGAATAGGCCCCACTTTCAAAATTTCGGATAGTCATCTCTTGATCAGAACCATCAAAATAAGCCAGTTTAACTTTTTCAATGGTTACTTTATCATGATCATAATAGTGTGGATTCTTCACATACTCGATCGAAGATTTTGATGTGAAATCTTTTAACAAGTAAGGTCCGTTGTAAAGGATACTACTTGGCGTCAAGGTACCAAATTCTTTTTCCTTTGACTTCAAAAACTCTTCATTGACCGGGAAGAGGATACTATTAGTCGTCTTAGAGTTCCAATAAGGTTCTGGTCGTGTCAAAGTATACTCAACCGTATAATCATCCAAGGCTTTGACACCAACGGTAGAGAAATCATTTGTCACACCAGTCACATAGTCATTCAATCCCTTGATTGAATTTTGAATGAGATCCATCGCTTGCCCCTTGTTATCCGAAGCATATTTGATCCCAGTAACAAAGTCCTGTGCTTTTACTGGAGCATATTCTTCTCCATCAGCCGTATACCACTTGGCATCTTTTCTGAGTTTATAGGTATAAGTCAAACCATCTGCTGAAACAGACCAATCCTCAGCTAGAGCTGGTGTCAGATTACCATAGCTATCATTTTCTAGCAAACCATCCACAAGATTAGTAATTATAGATGTATTATCTGCATAATAATCTAAAAGATAATTAAAAGTTGTTGGATTTCCACTAAAAGTTGACGAATACGTCTTTGTATCTGTGTTAGATTGCCCACAAGCCGAGAGTAAAATCCCTGTAGCTAGAACAAGACCAGTTCCGATGAGTCTTTTTTTCATTGTCATCACCCACTCCTTTATGTCACTTTTTATAACATAACCATATTTTATCAAATTTATCCAAAAATGTAAAGTTACTAGTTTCTAAGCGACTAACATCCCATAACCAAAAAAGGAAGCACAGATTCTCTGCAACTTCCTTGTCTTGTTATAAACTATTTGACGTGTTTTTCAAGCTCTTTTTGATATTTGGCATTTGTTTCGATTTTTTCTTTCTGCCATTTCTTGAGAGCTTCTTCATATTCTTTTGTCGTCACAACATCCTTTTGCAACTCCAAACCTTTGAATACAAATGGATCTCCCTTGATTCCGACTTGAGAGTATGCTTTTGTGAATGGTACAGTACGGCTAACAGTTGGAGAACCACCTGAAGAAGCAACTGGAATTAAAAGTGAGCTATCCGATACCCAAGCTTGAGCTTTAGCGTATTTTTCATAACGCTTATTGAGGTCACTTGTTTCAGTTGCAGCATCGTCCAAGAGTTTCTTGTATTCATCTAGACCAACTTGAGCCATCACTTCTGGATCTTTTCCACGAGTGATCCCCAAGTGTTTAAGAGCAGAACCCTTCTTAGCATCGAGAATGTTGAGGTAGGTAGCTGGGTCTTGATAGTCTGGTCCCCAACCAGTTCCGTTCAAATCATAGTCTTTTTGTGCTGGAACTTTAGCTTGAGACGTGATGCTCATTTTTTCATTATCAGTCATTTGAAGGACATCGATAATGACATTATCAGTACCAAGTGTTGATTCGATAGATTGCTTAAGTGAGTTAGTTTGCTGGACAGCAATCACATCTGTTTGTTCAACCGGAATATCCAAACGAATCGGGAAGGTCACACCCTTTGCTTGCAATTCTGTCTTTGCTTTTGCAAAGGCAGCCTTGGCTTTTTCTGGATTATAAATCGTATCCTTACCATCTGTCAAAGCTACATCTTTCCACTGTTCCCCATAAGAAACCAACTGCTCTTGAGCCAGTTCACCAAAGGTCTTTTCACCAACTTGGACATAATCATGAGGCACTAGGCTATTACGAATAATCTTGTCCGCACCTTCTTCCCCGTTCAACTGAGCCGTATAAGAGTGACGATCAAGGGCAAAGTTCAATGCCTGACGGAAGTTTTTGTTGAGAAGAGCTTCTTTTGTTGAAGTTTTTTGAGTTTCGTCCGTTTTAGCCGTTTTATTGTAAGACTGGCGATTTACGTTAACAGTGAGATAGTAGCTTGTCGCTTCTTGTGGACTGTAGACAATCTTATCTCCGTATTCTTTCTTAGTTGACTCAAAGTTTGAGCTTGTTGGGAAGAGACGAGCTGTTGTATAGGCACCTTGTGTAAAGCTACGAATCAAAGATTCTTGGTCTGATCCATCATAGAAGGTTAGTTTAATGCTGTCAATCTTAACATTGTCCTTATCCCAGTAGTTTGGATTTTTTTCATATTCGATAGCAGATTTTGACGTCAATGATTTCAATAGATAAGGACCATTATAAAGAATACTTGACGGAGTAGGAGTTCCGTAGTCTTTTCCTTTAGAATTCAGAAATTCTTCATTAACTGGAAGCATAGTTGCAGTTGTGACTTTAGAATTCCAGAAACTTTCTGGTTTGTTAAGCGTATATTCAACCGTGTAATCATCAACAGCTTTTACACCTACAGTAGAAAAGTCGTTACTTTCACCACTGATATAGGCGGCCAATCCTTTAATAGAATCTTGAAGGAGAGAGAGACCGTCTGATTTACCATCAGCTGCATGTTTCAAACCTGTAACAAAGTCCTGGGCCTTGACTTCAGCATACTCTTCTCCTTCAGATGTATACCATTTTACACCCTTACGAAGTTTGTAGGTATAAGTCAAACCATCTTTAGAAACGGACCAGTCTTCTGCAAGTGATGGAATTAAGTTTCCATACTTATCATTTTCCAAAAGGCCATCGACAACGTTGGCTATAACGTCAGAAGTTGAGCTCTTGCTCGTCACGCTGTAGTCCAAAGATGATGGATCCATAGCGTAGACATAAGAAAATGTTTTAGGAGCGTCCGCATTCTTTTCGCTTTTACCACAAGCTACCAAAAGAAAGGCCGCACTCAAGGTCACTCCCGCTCCTAAGAGCCACTTTTTCGATTTCATAGGCAATCTCCTTTAAGATAGGTTTTTCACCATTATAACCTATTTTTCTATAAATGCAAGAGCTTTTGAGAGATTTTTTAGAAAATTCTAACAAATATTTTTAAAAGAATTCTCTGAAAAACTTTTATCAAAAAAAACCTCAAACTCTATAAGCTTGAGGTCCTCACTTTTTAGTCAGTCAATTCCACACAGAAAGCATCCCATGGAGCCAAGATTTGTTTTTCAAAAACTCCTTGAACCGTGGTGTTTTCAATCAAAATAGATTTGACGTTTCCTTCTACGGTCAAGTCTTGCTCTTCATTGGACAAGTTAGCCACAACTAGGAAACGACGGCCCCCATCTTTACGGATATAGGCGAAGACCTTGTCAGTTGTTTCCAAGAGTTCAAAGTCAGCTTGAATCAGCCAGCTATTCTCCTTACGAATTTGGACCAACTTCTGATAAGTATAAAAAATAGAATCTGGATTTGCCAGTGCTTCTTGAACGTTGATTGATTGATAGTTTGGATTCACTGCCAACCAAGGTTGACCTGTTGAGAAACCAGCATTTTTGCTCTCGTCCCATTGCATAGGGGTACGGGCATTGTCACGTCCAATGACACGGATACTGTCCATGATTTCTTCCATCAGAACGCCTTTTTCAAGAGCCTCACGCGCATAGTTGAGGGATTCAATATCTTCTACTTGATCCAGTGTTTCAAACGGATAGTTGGTCATCCCAATTTCCTCACCTTGGTAGATATAAGGAGTCCCTCTCATGAGATGAAGTAAGATAGCAAAGGCTTTGGCAGATTTTTCGCGATATTCTTGGTCATTCCCCCAGATAGAGACAATACGAGGGAGGTCATGATTGTTCCAAAAAAGCGAATTCCAGCCGTCCTCAACTCCTAACTCTGTCTGCCATTTGTTGAAGATTTCTTTCAACTTAGCGATATTCAGCTCTTTTTGATAATGCCATTTAGGTTGCCCTTCCTGATATTGAAGACAGATGTGTTCAAACTGGAAGACCATAGACAATTCTTGGCCCTTTGGATCAGAGTAAAGTTTAGCGATTTCTGGCGTTGCTCCCCAAGTCTCCCCTACTGTCAAGAGATCTTTGTCGCCAAAAGTGGCTCTGTTCATCTCCTTGAGATAGGGATGGAGCATGGGACCATTATTAACCACCTTCTTGTCAGGAACTTTCCCAATCATGTCAATGACATCCATACGGAAACCACCAATGCCTTTATCAATCCAGAAGTTCATCATCTCATAAATTTTCTGACGAATTTTTTCATTTTCCCAGTTGAGATCCGGCTGTTTCTTACTGAAAAAGTGGAGATAGTACTGACCCGACTTTTCATCATATTCCCAAGCAGAACCACTAAAGATAGAATCTAAATCGTTAGGTTCATCCCGCCAGATATAGTAGTCTCGCTCAGGGCTATCAGGATTTTCACAGGCATCGACAAACCAAGCATGTTCATCTGAGGTATGATTAACCACCAAGTCCATGATGATACGAATATTACGCTTCTTAGCTTCCGCGATCAGTTGATCCATATCCTCCATAGTTCCGAAAATAGCCGCAATCGCTTGATAATCAGCGATATCATAGCCATTATCATCCATAGGACTGTCATAAACGGGAGAAAGCCAAATCGCTGTGATTCCTAACTTAGCTAGATAGTCTAACTTACTGGTAATACCTGGCAAATCGCCAATTCCATCTCCGTTGCTATCCATAAAGCTCTTAGGATAAA